>CAYUME010000622.1:0-3703 GCA_964445475.1 uncultured Planctomycetia bacterium | reverse complement strand
GTCCTGCGCCAGACGCACGCCCAGAAGTACGTCAACCCGATCGGGCGGTACGCCCGCGAGGGGCAGGGGGTCCGGCGCCGGCCGTGCCCGGCGTGCCGCGAGCGGATGATCGACGTCCCCATCGTCCACGGCGAGACCGCCCACTGGCTGGACGTCTGTACCCGGTGCCTGATCGTCTGGTTCGATACCCGGGAGTACGAGGAGTCGCCCGTCGTGCAGTCGGCCCTGGCGGGGGCGAAGAACGACCTGTCCCCCCAGGCCCGTCAGGCGCTTGCGATCGAGCAGGTCAAGGTCCTGGCCGAGCGGGCGCATCGCGAGGGCGCCGCCTCGGGGCCGATCGACTCCTGGTGGGAGGTCGTCCCCGCCATCCTCGGGCTGCCCGTGGAGATGGAGGTCGAGCCCGTCCGGCGCGCGCCGTGGGCGACGTGGACCGTGGCCGGCGTGGTCACCGTCGTGAGCCTCCTGGCCTTCTTCGACCTGAAGGGGGCGGTGGAGGCCTTCGGGCTGGTCCCCGCGCGGGTGGAGCGGTACGGGGGGCTGACCCTGGTCACGTCGTTCTTCCTCCACGGCGGGCTGTTCCACCTCCTGGGGAACCTGTACTTCCTGGTGATCTTCGGCGACAACGTGGAGGACTTCCTGGGCTGGAAGCGGTTCCTGCTCCTGCTGCTCTTCGCGACCGTGGCCGGGGACCTGCTGCACATCGCGGCGGACCCGCGCTCGGGCGTGCCCTGCATCGGGGCGAGCGGGGGGATCTCCGGGGTGATCGCGTGCTACGCGCTGCGCTTCCCGAAGGCGCGGTTGGGGCTCTACTGGAGGTATTTCTTCTATGTCCGCCGGTTCGTCCTTCCGGCGTGGGGGGCTTTCGTCCTGTGGAGCCTGCTTCAGCTGGTCATCGCGGGGTTGCAGGTGTCCGGCCAGTCGTCCGTTTCCGCGCTGGCGCACCTGGGGGGGGGCGGGGGCGGGGGTGCTGGCGTGGGGGGTGTGCCGGCGGCGGGCATGAGCCCGCTCCACGACCTTACCGGTGGCGGCGCGTCAGCTCGGCCTTGACGTCGTCGATTGTCACCCCCGTCGTGAAGAGCGCCAGCAGCAGGTGGTAGAGGAGGTCCGCCGCCTCGGACGTCACGCGGTCCTTCTTCCGGTTCTTCAGCGAGACGATCAGCTCCGCCGTCTCCTCCCCGAGCTTCTTCAGCAGCTGGTCGCGGTCCTTCATCAGCGCGTTCGTGTACGAACCCTTCTTCGGCGCGCGCTTCCGGTCCCGGAAGACCTCCACCAGCGTCTCGAAGATGTCCTGGGCCTTGAAGACCTTGTCCGCGAAGCAGGTGTAGGTCATGTTGTGACAGGCCGGCCCGGTCTGGTGGACGCGGGCGAGGATCGTGTCCCGGTCGCAGTCGTAGTGGAGGCTGACCACCTTCTGGAGGTGGCCGGACTCCTCGCCCTTCTTCCAGAGCTTGTTCCGGCTCCGGCTCCAGTAGTGCATGTAGCCGGTCTTCTTCGTCATCCGGAGGGCGAGCTTGTTGACGTAGGCGAGCATGAGGACGTTGTTGGTCTTGACGTCCTGGGTGACGACGGGGATGAGCGGGTCGTTCGAGGGCATGGAGGCCTCGCGGGTTGGGGGCCAGAGCTACCGCGTGTTACGAAAAGTAACACTTCCAAGGCGGCGCATTTTGCAGGAAAACCCACGCAACTTCAAGCGAGGAGTTGAGTTGCGGACAAATCGTTCGCATGGCACGGGATTTGCATATACACCTGACGGCCGTCGTCCAGTTCCGCGCGGAGTGGGAAAGGGCTACGTGCGGGGTGGGCGGCGGCTCACACACCGGCCGGTCAGGGGTGTGGGGAGTTCCCGGCGCGAAGGCGCGCCGATGGAACAAGGGAGAGAGTGTCTCCCGATACAGGTTTTCGCCTGCCCCTCCCCCCTGTGGGGGTGGGGTGTCGGATGAGGATGGGGGGAAGGGGAGATGGCGCAGGTCTATTCCGCGGCCACGCGTTGTGGCGGACGCCCGTCGAAGCCTCTCGTCCCCTTCCCTGCACAGAAGGGGGGCGAAACGATCCCCTGTCGGGCGGGCGTCACTGCCTCACCGCCACCCCCGCCCGCCGCATCTCTTCCTTGACCTGCCCCACCGTGAGGCGCGCGTAGTGGAAGATCGATGCCGCGAGCGCCGCATCGGCCTTCCCCTCCTTCAGCACCGTCACGATGTGCGCGGCGGTGCCGCAGCCGCCGGAGGCGATGACCGGGATGTGGACCGCCTCCACGACGAGGCGCGTCAGCTCCACGTCGAAGCCGTCCGTCGTCCCGTCCGCGTCGATGCTGGTCAGCAGGATCTCGCCCGCCCCGCGCCGTTCCGCCTCCTGGGCCCAGGCGATCGTGTCGCGCCCGGCCGGCTTCGAGCCGGCGTGCGTGTGGACCTCGTGGCCGGACCCGACGCGCTTGGAGTCGATGGCGACGACGATGCACTGGCTCCCGAAGGCCCGCGCCCCGCGCGCGATGAGATCCGGGTCGAGCACTCCGGCGGTGTTGATGGAGACCTTGTCGGCCCCCGCGCGCAGGGTGTCCCGGATGTCGTCGAAGGCGCGGATGCCGCCGCCGACGGTCAGGGGGATGAAGAGGCGCTCGGCGGTGCGGCGGATGACGTCGTGCATCGTCCGCCGCTCCTCGATCGTGGCGGCGACGTCGAGGAAGACGATCTCGTCGGCCCCCTCCGCCTCGTAGCGGGCGGCGAGCTCCGGCGGGTCGCCGACGTCCTTGAGGTTCTGGAACTTGATCCCCTTGACGACCTTGCCGGCCTTGACGTCGAGGCAGGGGATGATGCGTTTGGTCAACATTTCCAGCGGACCTTGCTTTTGGTGCTCCGCAGCGTTTCCGTCGGGCGCGTCGCCTGGTGGAGCGCGATCCCGAGGGCCTTGAAGGTCGCCTCGGCGACATGGTGGGCGTTGGTCCCCTTCAGCACGACGTTGTGGAGGGTGATCCCCGCCTCCATCGCGAAGCTTCGGAGCATGTGCCCGCACATCTCCATCGCGGCCGGCAGCTCCACGTCGCAGAACGGGCGGTCGATGAGGTCGACGGCAACGAGGACGAGGGCCTCGTCCATCGGCATGCAGGCGGAGCCGACGCGCTGGACAGGGCGGCACCGGATCGCCTCGCGGACGGCCCGGCCGAGCGTGATCGCGGCGTCCTCGACGACGTGGTGGTCCATGTCCCCGCCGGCGTCGACGACGAGGTCGAACTTGCCGAAGCGGGCGAAAGACTCGAGCAGGTGCTTCGCGAAGGGCTCTCCGAGGCGGACGTCGTACCGCCCGGTCCCGTCGAGGTCGATCGAGACGCGCACCTTCGTCTCGCGCGTGCGGCGCTTCAGGGTCTTCCGTCTCATGGCTGGGCCTCCCCTCCCGCGCGGTCCACGAAATTCCGTATGACGAGCGCCCCGACGGCGCTGCTCTTCTCGGGGTGGAACTGGACCCCGAGGGTTCCGTCCGTCCGGACGGCGGACGCGTAGGTCCCGCCGTAGTCCGTCCGCGCGATCGTCCCCGAGCCGGGGGCGGGCGCGAACGAGTGCACGAAGTAGAAATAACTGCCGTCGGGGACGTCCGCGAAGAGCGGGTCCCCGTTGTGCGCGACCGTGTTCCAGCCCATGTGGGGGAGCTTCGGGTGGCGGAGGCGGCGGACCGTCCCCGGGAGCAGCCCCAGCCCCGGCGCGGTCCCCTCCTC
>CAYUME010000621.1:0-3705 GCA_964445475.1 uncultured Planctomycetia bacterium | reverse complement strand
GCGGCTTCGCGCTAGACGGCCGCGCACCCGCCCACGATGCGCAGCCGGACGACGCCGGCGGGGCGGAACGCGTCGAGGTCCACGGCCGCCGCGCCCGGCCACGCGCCGGCGACCGTTGCGCGCGCCGCCATCGGGTCGGGCGGGACCTGGAAGAGCGTGTCCGAGTCGTCCGCCTGGCCGGGATCCCACGTCATGTCGCGCGCGGTCTGTTCCGCGAGGGCGAACGACCGCCACGACCCGTCGGCCATGCCGATCGCGAGCGTGTACCGGTAGACGGGCCGGGTCTCGATCTGGAACGGCATCGTCTCCGCGACGATCCCCGCGCCCGAGCGCGCGGCGCCGCCGATGACGACCCGCGTGAACGGCTGCAGTCCCGCCGGGTACGGCGCGAAGGCCGCCCCGGCCATGCGGGCCACCCAGGCGCGGTCCGTCGCGTCGACGATCACCTTCGCCGCGACGGCCTGCCGGCCGGTGCGGTTCGCGATGACGATGCCGGCGAGCCCGCCCGAGCCGTCGCGCAGCACGTCCGTCACGTAGCTCCCCGTCAGGAACGGCGCGCCGGCGCCCTCGAGCGCCCCGTCGAGGACGCCCTTGAGGTGCAGCGGCGGTGCGGGCGACGTGCTGAAGAGCTGCGTCGCGAGCAGGGACGACGGCGTCTCGCCGGCCTCGAGCCACGTGAGGAGCGGGCCGCACAGGTCCTCGCCGAGATACGGCCTCGGCGCCGCCACGAAGACCGACGCGCCCGCGTCCCGTGCGGAGACGGCGGCGGCCACCGCGCCGGTCGACCCGCCGACGACCACGACGTCCACGGTCCGCACGAGGGGAATCGTCCGCGCGGTCTCCTCCACCTCCGGCGCCGCGGGGTCGAACACGACAACCTCCACCGACCACGAATACGTGCTCGAGTCGCCGTACGCGACCGTGATCATGATCGTGTAGCGCCCCGGCGCCGCGTAGGCGTGCGAGACCGGGCCGGCGGGGCCGGATGTGCTGAACGATCCGTCGCCCCAGAACCAGAGGATCTGCCCGATCGCGAGACCGGGGGGGGGGACGAGCGTCGAGCCGTCGAGGGTGACGACCTGCGCGGCCGCGACCGGCTCGGCAGGAAGGCCGCCGACGGCCCCCCCGGGGGCGCCGCCGCCGCCGCGCAACACCATCCACGTCGACGGCTTCGAGCACCGGAGGAAGTACCCCTCGCCGAGCCGGAGGGGGAAGTCCAGGCCCACCCCGTCCCACCGGTACACCTCGTACCCCCCCCCGGTGAACCGCAGCACCCGCGTCGCCTCCCCCCCCTCCGCCCCGATCTCCGCGATCGCCCCCGACGCCGCGTAGCGGTCCGCCGGCTCCGGCTCCACCGGCAGCCCCACCAGGTTGTACCCCGCCACCAGCCCGACCGGCGCGCTCGCCCGGTCGAAGCGCAGGCCCGTCATGTGCCAGGTCCCGGCGCCGGCGCACCGGACGAAGTAGCCCGTGCCGGGTGTCACGTCGAAGTCCGCCCCCACGCCGCTGCTGGTATAGACGTCGTATCCCGACCCGGTGAACCGCAGCACGCGGGAGCAGGCGATCCCGCTGTCGCCGAGCGCGGCGATCAGGCCGGAGGCCTTCATCGGAGACTCCGGCTCCAGGGGGAGGGCAAACAGCGTGTAGCCGGCCTGGATCGGGACGTCGACGAGGGCGGACGTGATGACGAAGTCGGCCGAGACGACGTCGCTGGGCTCGCAGCCGGTCTTCCACGCCCGGGCCTTGACGGTGGCGGAGCGGAGGAGCTCGAGGGGGGCGGCGTAGAGCGGCGAGGTGCCGTCGGGGTCGCTCCCGTCGAGCGTGTAGCGGATCGCGGCCCCCAGCGTGAAGCAGGAGAGCCGCACGGAAGCCGAGCCGGCGTACGACCCGGCGGCGGGGAGGATGCAGGGGGGATGCACCGTGGCGCGCGCGATCCGGACCGCGTCGGCCGACACGTAACTGGTCGTACCGGTGGTGCGCACGAGGATGTTCCCCGCCGTCCCGGCCTCGAACTCCCACGCCCCGATCAGGACCCACTGCGAGCCGTTCGTCGTCTCGTCGACGAAGACCGTCTCCGTCCCGCCGGCGTGCGTGACGTCGATCGGGACGTTGGTCGCGCGGTTGGCGGACGACGTGTAGCGGAAATAGACCTGGTAGGTCCCCGCCTCGGGGATCGTCGGCGTGTAGCGGATGGATTTCGTGCCCTTCCCCGTGTCGCCGTCGTGGAGGTAGTCGACCCCCCAGTAGCCCGGCTCGTAGGTGCTCGAGGTCCACGTCCCGACGATGTCGGCCGGGGGGACGTCGGTGTTGTCGACGATGCAGATCTCCTGGCGGAGCAGCGTCCCGTCCGCGCCCTCCTCGACGACGGCCTTGAGCTCGTCGAGGCGTTCCTGGCAGATGCCGCGGGGGTCGAGGCCGAAGACCTGGCCGACGTAGGCGGCGGAGCCGACAGCGACGCCCATCTGGCCGCAGGTGCGCATGACGCGGGGGCTGCCGAGGCCGACGTGGGAGGCGCTGAAGCAGCGGCCGGCCATCATGAGGTTCGGGACGTCCTTCGAGTAGAGGCAGCGGAAGGGAATCCAGAACTGGCCGTGCGCCGTGTAGCTGGCGGTGGAGAGGAAGTCGTAGGCGCCCGCCTGCTGGAAGTGGAGGTCGATCTCGCGGGACTCGTGGACGATGCCGTCCGGGAATCCCGGCGGGTTCCGCACGTCGTCCTCGACCAGGACGTGATCCCCGAGGATCCGGCGGGACTCGCGCTTGCCGCCGACATAGCCGACCCAGAGGAGACGGCGGTTGGCGTTCGCGGCGTCCTGCTTCGCGTTCCAGAACGAGCCGTAGATCGCGCGGAAAAGGTGATCGCGGATCGCCTCGGCGTCGGCGATCGTGTCGAGAGCGGGGTGGATGCCGTACTCCCAGAACCATTCCCCGGCGGTCGCCTTGTAGTCCTTCGCCACGTCCAGGGCCCAGGGGACGGCGGGGAAGGCCTGGGGGGCCCCCGCGTCGACGGAGTTCCAGAGGAGGGAGGTCCCCATCTTCAGGTTGTCGGCGGCGGCAGGGGCGAGGGACTCGCCGTACTCGGACGAGGCCTCGCGGCCGGTCCGGTAGGAGGCGCCGGCCCAAAAGCCGATCCAGCCGTCGCCGGTCGAGTCGACGACGAACGGGGCCCGGAACCGGCGCTCCTGGCCGGTGCCGGTGTGGCGGGCGAGGACCGCGGCGACGCGCCCCGCGGACATCTCCACGCCGTACGCCTGCCACCGGAGGTAGAGGGCGATGTTCGGCTCGTTGCCGACGACGGTGTGCCGGCGGACGTCGTACGTGGCGGCCTGCGCGTCGCCGTTCTCGTAGTGCGCGGTGTCGATCTCGTCGACGATGCGGTCGGTCTCGCCGAGGGTGTGGACGCGGACCTCCTGGCTGGCGTTGCCTCCGAGGAAGGGGCGGTCGTGGATCAGGGCGACGGAGAGGCCGAGGCGGGCGGCAGCGAGGGCGGCCGAGCAGCCCGCGATCCCGCCGCCGGCCACGACGAGGTCGAAATCCCCCTCGACGGGCGGCGTGTCGGGAAGCCCGAGAAGGGCGCGGCGCCAGGGGGCCATCGCGGCCGGGTCGTTCGGCGGCGAGGCCTCGAGGTCTGTCGTGAAGCAGACCGCGTCGCAGCGCGCCGCGAAGCCGGTCTGGTCCTCCAGCGCGACCGCGACCGTCGCGGCGGAG
>CAYUME010000620.1:0-3716 GCA_964445475.1 uncultured Planctomycetia bacterium | reverse complement strand
GAAGACGGCGCCTTCTGCCTGAACAGCCGGAAGTACGGACGGGCGTTCGCGCCGCTGAAGAACCGCGTCTGGCACGACGCCACCTACCAGTTCGACGTCGCCATCCAGGCCGGGGGCATCGCCGAGGCGCATTTCCGGAAGGCGAAGCCCTTCGAGTGGTGGAACGACCGGGTGACGGCGGGCTACCGCCTGGGGATCTCCCCCCAGGGGGGCCTCACGCTGGGCGTCGGCAAGGAATCGCTGGCCAACGTCAAGACCGGCAAGCCGTTCACGACGCCGCGGAAGGTGAAGATCGTCAACCAGGGCCCGTCCATTCGCGTCTATCTGGACGACGACCCCAAGCCGGTGATCGACGTCGAAAGCAGGCACTGTACGGAAGGCCACTTCGTCTTCAGCGGCAACTCGGTGGAAGCCCGCTTCGACAACGTCAAGATCGCTGCCCACCAGGGTGCTGCCAGCAAGGGATCAATGAGGTAATATTATACCCGCGAGGCGAGGATGCCGTGCGGGGGGAGGGGGAGGCCATGGCCGCAAGGGCCGGTAACAGCCCTTATGCGGCGGTTTCCCCCGCGAGAAACCGCCCCCGCCCCCTCCCGTCCCGCCGACTCTACTTCCATCCGAAACGTCCGACCGGGGCCTGAACAAGGCGCTTTGAACGCCTGTTCGTTATGAGCGCCTCGATGGCGGCGCCGTCGTGCCGCGCACCCGCAGGCCGGGCTCGAGGAGGAGATTCGCCGCGGGCCGCCCCGCGAGCAGGTCCAGGACGCGGCGCGCGGCCTCCGCGCCGATCCGGCCCAGCGGCGGGGCGAGCGTCGTCAGTGGCGGGTCCGCCGCTCGCGCCAGGTCGATGTCGTCATAGCCCACGATCGAAAAGTCCTCCGGCACGCGCACGCCCGCCGCCCGGAGCCCGCGGAGCAGGCCGAGGGCGGTGTAGTCGTTGAAGCAGACCGCCGCCGTGAAGCGGGCGGGGTGCCGCGCGACGCGCGATGCCCCCTCCCTCGCCCCCGGCGCGAAACCCGCGTCGAGGGGGAAGTACCGGGACGCGGGATACGTCACGACGGCCGGCGTCAGCCCCGCCTCGCGCATGGCCTGCGCGTAGCCCGCATGGCGGTCCTTCGCGTCCCGGTCGTGTCCGGGATTGCGCCGGTCGCCGTACGCATCGTACGTGTAGTGGGCGATCCGCCGGTGGCCGAGCGCCAGGAGGTGGCGCGTCGCGCGGTACCCGATCGCCCTGTCGTCCGTCATCACCACGGGCACGTCGGGGAGGAGGCGGCGGAAGATCTGGACGAGGGGGAACCCGGACCGGCGCAGGGCGGCGACCTGGCCGGCCATCGGGCCGCGCGCCCCCTCGGCCGCAGCGGCCACGATCAGGCCGTCCACGCGCCGGTCGAGGCAACGCTGGAGGTGGCGCTGTTGGTCCTCCCCGGTGTCGCCGTGCAGGAAGGAGAGGATGGAGAAGCCTGCCGGGTCGAGGACCCGTTCGACGGCGCTCAGGGTCTCGTAGGCGTAGAGAAAGTACTCGGCGCGGCCGAGAAAGCCGACGAGGTAGGACCGCTGCTTGATGAAGCTGCGGGCCAGCAGGTTGGGGCGGTAGCCGAGGGCGACGGCCTCCCGGCGGATGCGCGCGCGGAGGGCGTCGCTCAGGCCGATCGTGGAGCGGCGGTCGGAGAGCGCCGCGGAGACGGCGGGGCGGGAGACGCCCAGCCGGCGGGCGATGTCGCGCAGGGTCACGGGCCGCGCCCCGTCGTCATTCCTTGGCATCGTTCGGCCACTCCTTCGCGTACTCGCCGGCCTCGGCGGGCCCCACCTGGCGCAGGTCGGCGTCGTCGACGTAGACGTCGCCCGCGCCGCCGTCCGACCGCGCGATCACGATCGTCCCGCTGTCCGCGTTCGCCGCGGCGGTGAAATAGAAGGCCCGCATCAGCCAGCCCGTCGTGATCTCCCTGGAGACGTCGGGCGGCGCCTTGGGGTCCTTGCCCGCCACGCCCAGGACGAGCGTCTGGCCCTTCGGAATCTCGCAGCGCACCGTCAGGCGGTAGCAGGCGCCGGGCTTGAGGAGCACGCGCTGTTTGGCCGCCGCCGGCCCGCCGCCGCCGAGCCGCAGGCGGGCCCCCTCCTTGGGGCGGTCCTTGTGGACGGGCTCGACGGTCGCGTTCGTGCCGGCCCAGGGGTCGTTGCCGGCCTCGAAGTCGCCGTTGAGGAGCAGGTTGGGCGTGTCGACGAGGACGAGGACGTGCCCTTTGTTCTCCAGGCCGTCCGCGTCGACGGCGGTGTAGGTGAAGAGATCGTGGAAGGTGAAGCGGGCGGTCCCGGCGATCTCGTAGGCCAGCGCGTCGCGGCCGCCGCCGGGCACGCGCCGGACCGCCGCGCCCCGCTGCGTCTGCGCGTCGAACGCCTTGATCCAGATCGGGCCGTTGTTGCAGTCGTGGTCGTTGGCGAGGACGTCGATCGCCGCCTTGATCGAGGCGGTGGAGGATCCGGGGGCGACCGGGAGGCGGACGACGTCCATCGCCGCGTAGGGCGGCCGGGGCTTGTCGTACGGGCCGAGGTCCTTGAGCCCGCGGACGTCCCGCATCATGTCGTCGACGTTCTTCTTGCTGAAGGTGTGCTCCAACCCCTGCTCGCCGTACCAGAGGCCGGGCGCGTCGCCCGGGTCGCGGGGGAAGCCGCGCGGGATGCGGCCGTAGAGGCTCCAGGGGTTCGAGATGTTCTGGGGACCGCGGTCGTAGGGCCAGCCGTGCTCGTGCGGGAGGCCGAAGCCGTGGCTGGCCTCGTGGTCGAAGGCCCACCAGGCGCTGGGGAGGGTGGCGCACCGGCCGCCCCCCAGGCCGCCGCTCATGGCGGTCGAGATCTTGAGGCCGAAATCGAGCTTCTTCTCCTCGACGAACAGGCGCCGCGTCTCCCCCCAGATCTTTCCGTTCTCCGTGCCGTCGGGGTGCGGGTCCTCGCCGGGGGTCTTCCGGACGATCAGGGCGCCCAGCGTCCAGTGGATCATCGCCTCGGAGACCCAGTAGGTGTTCAGGCGCTCGATGAAGGCGGCCACCGAGACGGCGACTTTCGCCTCGTCCTTCGCGAACTGCCGGTCGAAGGCGCCGTAACCGATCTCGATGCCGATCCGGCACTCGCGCACGCGGGCGTCGGCATAGCCCAGGGGCCTCCACGCGGGGTTCACGCCGGGGGGTGGACGGGATCCCGGAGGCGCCCGGGGCGGCGGGGCGGAGTCGGCCTTCGCGACCGTGGCCGGAGCGGTCTTGTCGGGCACCGCCGCCGGCGCGGCCGGTCCGCGAGCCGCCTCGAGCATCGCGCGCAACGGTCCGGTCTCCGCCTCGGGGAGGCGCCGGAGATAGGGCTCGGCCTGGACGGGGCGACCGCCGGCGAGGAGGAAGTAGGCGGCCAGCGCGGGGTCCTGCGCCTTCGCGTCGAGGCCGTTGAGCGACACCGCCAGGGCCGCCTTGTCGCCGGGCGTCAGGCTCGACCAGGCGACCTCCAGGGCGCCGCCGCCCGCGCGGAGCGTGAGTCCCCCTTTTTCCGACAGGCCGGCCAGGTCGACCTCGCGGTTGACGGCGGCGAGGCGGAAGCGGGGGGCGTGGCCGCCGCGGAGCGCGGCCGCGGCGGCGTCCCGGAGACGCGCGTCCCAGGCCGCCGGGTCGGGCCCGGGCGGCGCGTCGGCGGCAGCCGCCCAGCCCAGGAGCCCCGTCGCCAGCACGGTCGCCCAG
>CAYUME010000619.1:0-3729 GCA_964445475.1 uncultured Planctomycetia bacterium | reverse complement strand
TGTCGGCGGCGGCCTCCTCACCCTCCTGATCGTGACCGGAAAGCTGGGAGGCGGATTTATCGACGACGTGCCCCGCGAGAAGCTGCGTTGGCTGGACACGGACCTCAGCCCGACGAAGACGTTCACCTTGTGGACCGCGCTCCTGGCCAGCCCCGTCCTGACCTTCGCGACGCACGGGACGGATCAGGACCTGGCCCAGCGGATGCTGACCTGCCGGGGCGCGATCGACGGGAGGCGATCGGTCATCCTGAGCGGATTCCTCAACGTGCCGATGGTTCTTCTCTTCCTCTTCGTCGGGACGGCCCTCTTCGCCTTCTACGGACGGCATCCCGATCCGGCGCTCCCGCTGCAGGCGGATCGCATCTTTCCGCACTTCATCGTGACCCAGCTGCCGGCGGGCGTCCGGGGCCTCGTGCTGGCCGCCGTCTTTGCCGCCGCCATGTCCACCCTCTCGTCGGCCATCGGCGCGCTCACGTCGACGGCGACCGTAGACCTCTACAAGCGGTACCTGCGCCCAGGCCGGGACGAGCCCCATTACCTGAGGGCCTCGCGCTGCATCGCGGTCCTCGTCGCAGCCGGCGTGGTCGGCGTGGCGATGATCGCCAAGCGATCGGAGTCGCTGCTCACTCTCGGCCTGGAGATCATGACCTACGCCTACGGCTCGCTGCTGGGCGTCTTCGTCCTGGGGCGCGTGACGACGCGACGCGGGAGCGACCGCGGGAACATCCTGGCGATGGTGGCGGGCGTCTATGCGGTCCTGTGCCTGAAGTTCAACACGCCGCTGCCCATGCTGGCGATCGGCGCGAAGACGGCTGACGCGGCGCCCGCGCTCTTCGCGGAGCCCCTCGCCTGGCCGTGGTTCATCGTGGCAGGATTCCTGGTTACCTTTGCGGTCGGAGTCCTCTTCCGAACGCCGACGAGGGCCGGGGAGGAGGCCCGGGGGGGCGGGGACCTCCCGGTGAACACCGGCGCCGAGACGGGCTGACGCCCTCGTTACGTCACCCCGAAGGCGCAGAGGCTGCCCGTCGCCAGAGGGCGGGGGAGGCCACCACAGGCCGCACGATGACGCGCACGCCGCGCGGAACGGCTTTGTCCGAAGGAAGCCGGGCGGCTGCCCATCAAGGTTTGCCTTGCCCGGCACGGCCGGGGGCGGTATCGTCATCGATCCATGCCGGCCCGCGGGGACTGGCCTCGTTCAGGGCCGGCGCGCATCGTGGACGACGGTGGGCGGGCCCCTCGTGCGCAAGCCGCTTCTCATCCTTCTCCTCTTCCTCGTCGGCGTCGTCGGCGTCGTGCTGGTTTTTCACCTCATCGACATCCGCGAGGCGCTGGTCCAGATCGCCCACATCGGCTACCTCGGCAGCGTCGTCTTTGTCCTGAACCTCGGCGTGACGTTCCTGGCCCCCGCGGTCGGATGGTATTTCCTGATGCGGGCGGACGGGATCCGCGTCACGATGCGGCAGGCGCTCGTCAGCGGCATGATGGGCCACGCCTTCAACCTGATCACCCCGATGATGTACATGGGGGGGGAGCCGATCCGCGTCTTCCACATCGCGAGCGTCACCGGCGCCTCCAAGCGGCAGGTGCTGGCCACGATCATCGTCAGCAAGGTCCAGGAAATCGCGGGGCTGGCCCTGTTGCTGGTTCTGGGCGCCGGCGTCGCCGTTTTCACGGCCGACCTCTCCGGCGCCTACGTCGCCGCGGCTGCCGTCGCCGGGCTCGTCCTGCTGGGCTTCCTGGTCGCGGTGGTCTGCCTGTTTGTGGGGAACTTCAAGCCGACGGTGAAGCTGCTGCTCCTGATCGCCCGCCTGGGCGTCTTCCCGCGCCGGATGATGCGCCTCCGCCACAAGGCGCAGGAGATGGAGGGGATGGTGCGCGAGCACCTGACGCGGCGGTGGCGGGTCTTCGCGTTGAGCCAGCTCATCACGCTTCTCTCCCCTCTCGCGCAGCTGCTCCGGCCGACGATCTTCTTCGCCTTCCTTCTCTGGGCGGGCACGGAGGTCCGGCTTCCCACCCTCTCGGAACTGGCCGTCTTCTTCGTCCTCTCCCAGGTCATCTTCATGATGCCGAGCACGCCGGGCGGGCTCGGCGTGTACGAGGGGGGGCTTATCGTCATCTTTTCGCAGGTCCTGGGCTGGGAGGCGTCGGAGGGCGGGGCCTACGCGATCCTGGTCCGCACCGCGGACCTGCTTCTGATCTCCGTCGGGATCTGGCTGGTCGTCCACTATGGGATGACCAGCCTGATGAAATCCGTCATGGGAGCGAAGACCGCTTCGCCCCTCAGCCTGGAAACGCGGACCTACGATCCCCGTACGGCCGGGTCCGACCCGCCAGCGGAGGCGCAGGACCCGGACGGCGACGCGACGCCGCCGGACAAGGCGGCGGACCGTTTGTCCTGATCGTCCTCCCCTCCCCTCGTCTTACCTTGTGGTTCCCCGCGATGCGGGTCATGGAACATTACCCCGCCCCGCTCCGTGACCGCCCGGCCCGCATGAATGTGACGGCACGTGATTTCACTTGCGCCCGGGCCGGGTGCGTGCTAGACATCCGCCTTCATGGGGGACGCGGGTGGGTTTTTCTGCGGCGACTGTCTCCTCGGCTTCCGGGCCGCCCCGGCGGGCGCCGCGGTCTCCTGCCCGCGTTGCGGCCGCGAGGTAGGCGAGGGGGCGTCGAAGAGTTTACCCGCCCCCCCGCTGGCGGGGCCCGCTTCCGGGGGGCACCCCTCGGTTGCGCGGGGCCGCCCGGTCGCCTCCTGCGCGGTCGTGACCGACTCGACCGTCCGGCTTCGGATGGCGGACGAGGGGGATCTCGCCACCACCCGGGCCCGGCTTTCCGCCCTTCTTCCCCGCCATCCGCCCCGCATCGGTCCATACCTTGTCGAGGGGGAGATCGGGCGGGGCGGCATGGGGATTGTGTACCGGGCACGGCCGCGCGACGGCGGGCCGACGGTGGCGCTCAAGCGGATGCGGGACGGGGCGACGGCTTCGCGCGCCGATCGGGAGCGTTTCCTGCGCGAGGCGCGCCTGGCCGGGCGTCTCCGTCATCCCGGCATTGTGCCCGTGCTGGACGCGGGAGAGGACGGGCCGGAGCTCTACTTTGTCATGCCGCACGTGCCGGGCGAGGGGCTCGACGAGCGCCTGCTCCGGGGGCCGCTCCCCGCGGCGGAGGCGGCGGAGCTCCTCGCGGCCGTCGCGCGCGCCGTCGGTCACGCCCATGCCCGGGGGGTCGTCCACCGCGACGTGAAGCCGGCGAACATCCTGCTCGATCCCGAGCACGGCCCGCGGGTGACCGACTTCGGATTGGCCCGCCCGAGCGAGCCGAGCCGTCGGCTGACGGAGACGGGCGAGCTGTTCGGGACGCCCGCGTACATGGCTCCGGAACTGCTCGAGGGCGCGACGCCGACGGCGGCCTCCGACGTCTACGCGCTGGGCGCGATCCTCTACGAATGCCTGACCGGGACACCGCCCCACGGGACCGGCGGATTCCTCGACCTCACGGCCCGTGCGCTGCACCACGATCCCCTTCCGCCCCGCCGCTTCCGGCCGGAGCTTCCTCCCGCCGTCGAGACGGTCTGTCTGGCGGCACTGGCGCGACGCCCCGCCTGCCGTTATGCGGACGCGGAGTCGATGGCGGCGGATCTGGAGCGGTTCGCGCGGGGCGAGGCGGTGAAGGCGCGTCCCCCCGGCCCGGCGACGCGCGCCTGGCAGCGGCTTCGTCGCCGCCCGGCCC
>CAYUME010000618.1:0-3735 GCA_964445475.1 uncultured Planctomycetia bacterium | reverse complement strand
GCCGGGATTTCACGTCGCGGCCTGCAGAAGGTTTTGAGCGGCTACAACCCCGATACACCCGCCCAAACCGGCCCCTCCAGTGCTCGCGCAACATCCGGTGGAGTCGCCTGCTGCAGCAGGCCGGCATGGGGTAGGGCTTCCCCGCCTTGTAGAGGGTGATCGTCTGGCGCACATTGTCCACGACGATCTGGCAGGGGTTGCACCCGGCCAGGTGAGACTCGAAGCCTTCACAGATGGCGGGGTCGAGTGTGCCGTCGACGTAGTCGTTGATGGCCTGGAGCATCTTGTGGCACTTCATGGCCGGGCTCCCCGAGAGGTTGAATCGGCGGGGGGCCTCCTTCCCGGCCGGGGCCGGGAGGGTCTTCGCGCGGGGCCGGGATGCGGGTCGTTTGCGGTTCATGGCTGTCCTGTCCTCCTGGGCCGCCGAGAGGGCGGGACTCCCGGGCCGGGCGCGTGGTCGTGGTCGTGGTCGTGCGCGTGTCCCTCCACCCGCGTCGACGCGATGCCGAGCACCCGCGTCAGGCGCTCCCGCAGCTTCAGCCGCGCGCGGAGGAGGCGGACCTTCGTGTTGGCCACCGAGATCCCCAGCGCCTTTGCCGACTCCTCGGTGGAGAGCCCCTCCACGTCGCGGAGCAGGAAGACCGCGCGGTGCTTCGCGTCCAGCTCGCCGAGGGCCTTGTCGAGCAGCTTCCGGATCTCCGGCCGGTCGGCCTCCCGCTCGGCGTCCTCGCGCCACCGGGCGATGTAGACGGGGCGGGGGATCGGGCCCCCGGTCTCGTCGTCGCGCCCGCGGGACTCCTCGAGGGGGACCGTCCGGAGCCCCCGGCGCTTGCGCAGGATCTTGAGGGCGTGGTTCGTGGCGATGCGCAGCAGCCACGTCGGGAAGGCGGCCTCCTCGCGAAAGTCCTTCAGGTGCCGCATCGCGCTGAGAAAGGTGTCCTGGACGACGTCCTCGGCGTCCTCGGGGCGGCGGAGGATGCGGCGGGCGAGGGTGTAGACGCGGCGCTCGTGGCGGGCGACGAGGCGGTCGAAGGCCGCGAACTCGCCCGCGCGAGCGCGGTGCACCAGGTCCAGGTCCTCGTCGACGGCCAGCACCATGTCGCGCCTCCCGCGTTGCCCCCCGCAATCGCTTCCCGCCGGGGGAGGCCGCCATTATAATACGGACATGGCCGAACGGAAGCGAATCGTGACGCTCGTGCTGGGAAAGGTGCCTCAGATCCCGGAGGGCGCTCCCCCTCCCCCGAGCCCGGCCGCCAGCGCGCCCGCCTACACCGCCTCGGCCGTCCCGCGGCAGGTCCTCCTCGGCCGGGAGACGGTCGCGGTGGCCGGCAGCCCCGTCGCCGTCGAGATGCGCGGCTTTCCCCCCGACATCCTCCTCGTGCAGGCGACCGCCGAGGTGGACGACCTCTTCACGCGGGACGTCTTCGACCTGGAGGACCGGATCCTGGACCTCGCCCACGCGCGGCTCGCCGAGCGGGGCGGCGACCCGGAGCTGTGCGAGGACTACACCGTCTTCGTCGTCAGCGGCTACGCGGGCGATCCCGAGCAGTTCCTAGGGCACGCCCCCCTGATCGCCTCCCTGCTCAAGTCCGACCGGCAGCCCCTGGACCCCGAGGAGATCGCGCACACGCTGACGACGCAGATCAAGTACGGCGAGAACGACATGGCGCTCATCGACTGGGACGGGGCCTTCCTCTTCGACCCGTCCGGCGACGTCGACGAGGAGATCGAGCTGCTGACGCTGGCCAATCTCCAGCTGCTCCGCGTCCGCCTCCTCGACCGCCAGCTGGACACGCGCCTCCAGGAGCTGGGCCGCCTCGTCGAGAAGGACGCCCTGGCCAAGCTGGCGCGCGGGGGAAAGACGCTGGCGGAGGATCACGTGGCCGTCGCCCGGATCCGGATGCAGTCCATCGCCGAGCAGCAGCGGCTCGAGCGGGACGTCAAGCTGATCGGCGACTGGTATTCCGCCCGCTTCTTCGACCTCGTCGCCGCGAAGTTCAAGCTCGAGGCGTGGCGCCGGGCCATCCAGGGCAAGCTGGAGGCCCTCGAGGACGTCTACACGATCGTCCTGGACAATTTCTCGATGTCCGCCAAGCACCGCGCGGAGTGGGCCCAGATCATCGTCTTCTTCTTCCTGCAGCTCGGCTGGGCCTTCCTGATCATCCTCGAGCTGATCCAGCTGACCCGCCACTAGCGGCGTCCCCCTTCGGGGGAACCGCCCCAATCGATTGCCGTCAACCCCTAGTGCGCCGCGTCGTTCAGGATGGCCTCGAGCGCCTTCTCGATCTCGGCGGCGACCGGCTGGAGGCCGTGAGCGCTGAAGAGCCCCGTGAGCGCAGTCGGGCGGATCGTGGCCAGCCGCGTCTTCCCCGCCCCCGCCGGGTAGACCGCGATCCGGCAGGGCAGGGCCGTCGCGAGCAGCGGCTCCGCCTCGAGCGCCTGTTTCGCGGCCTTCGGGTTGCAGACCTCGAAGATCCGGCACTCGCCGGCGAAGGCCACCCCCTTCTCCTTCATCTTCGCCTTCAGGTCGTGCGTGCCGAGGACGCCGAAGGCGTGGTCGGCGCAGGCCTGCGGAAGGGCCTCGCAGAGCCGCTCCAGCGGCTTGTCCGAATCGACGACGATGAGCATGGTCGGCGCCCTCCCCAGGAGTCTCCGGAATCCGCCCCCCCTCGGTCGGGTGCAAAGCGAGCCACGCGAGAAGGCGCGAAGCGACTCCCCGCGCGGCTCGCGGGATCACACCCTGCACGACCGCCGCGCCACCAGGAAGTAGACGACCGGCACCACGACGAGGGAGAAGACCGTCGAGGCGATGAGGCCGAAGATGAGGCTCCACGCGAGGCCGGAGAAGATCGGGTCGAGCGTGATCGGCCAGGCCCCGAGCATCGCCGCCCCCGCCGTGAGGGCGATCGGTCGCATCCGCTTCAGGCCGCTCTCCACGATCGCCTCCCGCAGCGGCATCCCCTCCGCCAGACGGTTCCGGATGAAATCGATCAGGATGATGGAGTTCCGTACCACGATCCCGGCCAGCGCGATCATGCCGATCATGCCGGTGGCCGTGAAGAAGACGGGGTCCGCGTACCCCCCCACCGTCCGTCCCGCCACCGCGTTCAGCAGCCAGAATCCCGGCAGGATGCCGATCGCCCCGAGCGGAATGGCGAGCATGACGATGAGCGGCATGACGAACGAGTGGGTCTCCACGATCAGCAGGACGTAGATGGCGACCAACGCCCCGAGGAAGGCGAGGCCGAGGTCGCGGAAGACGTCGACGGTCACCTTCCACTCCCCCTCGCCCGCCCACTCCGCCCGGATGCCGCCGGGGAGGGGGGCCTCGCGCAGGCGCTTCTGCATCGACAGCACGGCCTCGGCCGGGGGCCGGCCGGCCACCTCGCCGAGGACGAAGACGACGCGCTCGAGGTCCTTGTGGTAGACCGGCTGCTCCTCCTCCCGGGAGGCGAAGTCGCCCAGCTCGCTGAGGGGCACGAGGGTCCCGGAGGCCCCCTTGACGCGCAGCCGCGCCAGCTCCTCCGCCCCGCTCCGGCGCGCCCGGTCGAGGACGACCCGCAGGCGGAGCGGCGTCCGCTCCCCCGGCTCGTGGACTGTCGCGGGCTCCGCGCCCGAGAGCGCCAGGCGCAGCGTCTGCACGACCTCGGCGGTCGAGACGCCGTGCAGCGCCGCCTTCTCCTTGTCGAGCGTGAAATCCAGCCGCCCGTGCGGCGCCTCCGCCATGTCGTCGAC
>CAYUME010000617.1:0-3735 GCA_964445475.1 uncultured Planctomycetia bacterium | reverse complement strand
TGTCCGTCAGGAGCCACTACATGACAAGGCGCCGCGACCTACTCGCCGCAGCCTTCGGCCTCGCCGGCCTGCTGCCGCCCGCCGCGGTGCGCGCCGACGACCCGCCCGCCCCGACGGCCGACCCGGCCGCCGCCTTGAAGCTGCCGTGGACCGGCGACCTGAAGTGGATCCGGGTGACGGACGTCACCGGGGTCCCCGGCGCGGACGACGACGCGCGCCTGGCCGCCGCGCAGGCCGCCGTCGCCGCCGCCGGCGGAGGGGTCGTCTACTTCCCCCCGGGCACGTACCGCTTCAAGGACTCGATCCTCCTCCTCGACGGCGTGGTCCTGCGCGGGGCCGACCCCGGCCCGGTCGCCCGGGCGCACGACGAGGCCTACGCGCCTCCCGCCCGTTTCGAGTTCCCGAAGTACGCCTTCTCGGACCAGGGCGACGGGACGCCGATCGGCACCGCCTTCAAGGGGATCCACCTGAAGGATCCCGCCACGGCCTCGAACTGCGGCGTGGTGAACGTCGACATCCGGCACGGCCACATCCGCTTCGCCGAAGCGGAGGACCACCGGTGCGGCCGGAACCGGATCGTCTTCGGCTGCGTCCTGCGGAACGCCGCCGCGCCGCACCCCGACGTGCCGGACCTGACGATCGGCCAGAAGCCGTGGCAGCGCTACACCGCGAGCTACATGCACGCCGCGATCGACGTCATCGCCGAGTCCAACGGCCTGGTCGCCAACAACCGCCTCCCGAAGAGCGGAGAGGACGATTTCGTCATGAACGGGTACCTGATGCTCGACCGGAAGAAGCAGCTCGTTCCCGTGGACGGCGTGGTCTTTGACTACGACAACCGCGCGGGGATCTACCTCAACCACTACGGCATCGGCGGGCCGGGCGGCCAGGGGCCGGACGGCACCCCCGAGACCCACCCCCACGGCTTCCGCAAGGGCCTGGTCCTCCGCGACAACTACGTCTACAACACCGGCCGCTGCGCCATCGGGTTCTGCGGCGACGGCGTCGTCTGCAGCAACAACGTCATCCGCTTCGCGAAAGACGTCTGGCGCCCCACCGTCACCGGACGCCACCTCAGCCACGGCGCCTCCACCAACGACAACCGCGCCATCGAGATGCGCGGCTGGCGCTGGACGGTCGACGGCAACGACTACGAGGTCCACCGCAACGTCTGCTTCGATCGCGCCTACCCGATCAACGACGGCGAGGGGCTCATGCACGAGGATCACGTCAACTCGACGGTCCGGGACAGCGTGCTGACGAACAACCGCGGCAACGCCTACCTCTCGATCTACACGGTGGCGGGCATCGACGGGCTGCGGGTGGAGGGGAACGACATCCGGCCCGCCCACGGCGCCAGCGGCGAGCCGGCGATCCACGTGAGTGCCAACCGCGTGAACGAGGCCTTCCCGTGCCGCAACGTGAGCATCCTCAACAACACCCTCTCCGGCCGCGGCATCCTGATCAACGGATCGCCCGGCGAGAACAACGTGATCCGCGGCAACAAGGCCGCCGGCCCGGGCCCGCTGGTGATCCTGAACCAGGCCCAGGCGAAGGTCGAGGGGAACGAGGGGTTCACGGTGGACGAGACGCCGTGGATGTCGGCGGAGGAGCGGAAGAAGGCGCGCTCGCAGAAGAAATGACTCCCGTCGAACGAGCCGGCCCGCCCCTGAAGCCGGCGCCGCAGGTCCCTGATGCCCTCCGTCCGGCTGCCCGCGACCGGAACCGCGGCCACCGCGTCAGGGCCGGACAGGATGAGACGGCGGTCGTCCGAATTGTCCCAATTGATGTAGGAATCCCCCTTCCCGCTGGCTATCGCTCCCTCCGAGACGTCCGGCCGGGGCCCGGAGGCTCGTCCGCGTGCCGTCGGCCCGCTTCTCTCAGGATCCGGCGCCGGTACCGCAAGGGCGAGATCCGGTTCATCTTCGAGAAGAAACGGTTGAAGTAGTACTCGTCGGCGAATCCCAGGCGTTTCGCGACCTCCCGCGCCTGCAGGTCGGTGCCCAGCATCAGGTCGCAGGCCGCGGCGTTGAGACGCCGGTTGAGATAGGTCTTCGGGCTGATCCCGAAGCGGTCGAGGAAGGAGCGCGAGAAGGCGCTCACGCAGATTCCCTGGAGCCGCGCCAGGTCCTTTACCTGGAGGGCGGCGTTCCCCCCCTGCTCGAGGCGATCGAAGACGCGGCCGAATTCGGCGTGCATCCGCAGCGCGCGCTGGACGCTCGCATCCAGCCGGTCGAAGTGCCCGGCGAACGCCTGCTGCAGGAATCCCTGCAGCTGCCAGTACGCATTCAGCCCCAGGGGCCGTCTCCGCCAGGCCCCCAGGAACGCCCCGGGGTCCCACGCCCCCAGGCAGAGCGGCCGGCGCTGCAACCCGAAGAGGTCGATGCCCCCCGCCCATTCGCAGCGGAGGGTCAGGAAGTAGTGGCTGTAGAAGCGGCGGCAGGTGCAGTGGAACGGCACGTGGGCGGGCAGCCAGTACACGCGGCGCGGCCGCAGCGCCAGCCGGCCCTCCGCGAAGCGCACCTCCGCCTCGCCGTCGCAGACGAAGTGCACGTGATGGCATCCGTCGTTGCGCGGCCGGCCCCGTGTGCTCCACTCCGGGCCGACGCGCGCCCGTCGCAAGGTAACGAGGTGGAGACGGATGCGGGAGAGGCAGTCCAGCTCCCGCCGGTTCTCCTGGGCGGTGAAGACCGCGGCGAACTGCTCCTGGTCGCTCACGTCGCGTGCGGCCATGTCCCTCTCCTCCCCCGGGTGCACGGATGTACAAGAATGACGTCCCCCTCTCTTCCGGCCAAAAGGGGATCCGCCGGGGGCGACCTGTCCCATCGCGCGATATGTACAAGATATATCGCGATTTGTCCATTTCCCTCCGGGTCCGGGGGGGGGTATGCTGGACGCCGAGTGCGGGAGGAGTCACGGGAGCCGCGGATGAGATCTCGCCTCATGGCCCTGGCGTTGATGGCCGCGTGGATCGCGGGGCCGGACATGGCCCGGGCGGATGTGCGCCTGGCGCCGTGCTTCACCAGCAACATGGTGATCCAGCGCGATGTTCCTGCCCGGTTGGTCGGTTGGGCGGATGCGGGCGAGACGGTCGTCGTCAAGCTGGGCCAGGACGTGGTGGGCAAGGTAACGGGCAAAGGCCACGACAAAGACGCCTGTTGGACCGTCGTGTTGCCGGTCCAGAAGGCCGGGCCGATCCCGGATATTTCCGTCGAGGGAAAGAACACCATCACGCTGACGAACCTGCTGGCGGGTGATGTCTGGGTGTGTTCCGGCCAGTCGAATATGAGGATGACCGTTGAGAAGGGTCCGTGGTGCGGCTACGGCGGCGTGGCCAACGCCGAACGGGAGGTCGCGGCGGCGAACCATCCCCAGATCCGCCTCTATCGCGGCAACGCCGGCGGATGGCAGGTCTGCGCGCCGGAAAGCGTCAAGGCGTTCACGGCGGCCGGCTACTTCTTCGGGCGGGAGCTGCAGCGGGGCCTTTCCGTGCCCATCGGCCTTGCGGAAGGCTCGATGGGCGCCACGAGCGCCGAATCGTGGCTGCCGCGGCGGACGGTGCCGCCCGAGAGGCTCGCCCAGGCCAAACGCGTGGTCGACGAGCTGAAGCCACTGGCCGATGCCGACCGGAAGGCGTTCCTTCAATACGCTCAGGACGTGCAGAAAGCCAAGAGCGAAGGGGCGCGACCCCCTGAGCGTCCCGCCAGCCGGCTGGCGGCCGAGCAGAAAAAGCGG
>CAYUME010000616.1:0-3744 GCA_964445475.1 uncultured Planctomycetia bacterium | reverse complement strand
GGATCTGGGCCAGCGCAAAAAAGGTGGTGCGGATCCCTCGGGCTTGAGTAACCCCGTCTAATCGCCGTTCTGGTCGCGAGCCGGCATGCAATCCGGGGCCGGAAGGCCGGCTCGAGACGCCCTCAGGCTTTTTTCACGACGATGCGCTTGTCCCACCGCCGGTCGTCCGTCCTCGGGCAGTCCGTCCGGTAGTGGACGCCGCGGCTTTCGCGCCGCCGGAGGGCGCTCTCGGCCACGAGCCGGCCGATGATGAGCTGGTTCCGGAGCTCGATCCCCTTCACGTCCAGGAACGCCTTGTCGAGGATGTACCGCTGCCAGAAGCCGATCTGGCCGACGGCAAACCGGAGCCCCTCCTCGTTCCGTTCCACGCCCACCTCCCGCCACATCACCGACCGCAGGGCGTTGAGGACGTCGGAGACGTCGATGGGGGCGTCTTTCCGGGGGGCGGACCGCGCCACCAACCGGACGGGTCGCGTCGCCGGCCGTTTCCGCGTGTCGGCCGCCGCCGTCTCCCCCGCCCGCTGCCCGAAGACGAGGCACTCGAGGAGGGAGTTGCTGCCGAGGCGGTTGGCGCCGTGGAAGCCCGTCGCCGCCGCCTCGCCGCAGGCGTAGAGCCCCGGCACGTCCGTCCGTCCGACCGCGTCCGTCCGGATTCCCCCGAGCATGTAGTGGGCGCTGGGCCGGACGGGGATGAGGTCGCGCGACGGGTTGATGGCGTAGCGGGCGCAGGTGTCGGCGATCCGCGGGAAGCGCTTTCGGAAGTCCCGGGCGGGGAGGTGGGTCACGTCGAGGTAGACCTGCGTGTCGCCGGTTTCCCGCATCCGGCGGAGGATGCTGCGGCTGACGATGTCGCGGGGGGCCAGTTCCGCCATGGGGTGGAACTGCTTCATGAAGCGGCGGCCGTGCTTGTCGCGCAGGATCCCGCCCTCGCCGCGGACGGCCTCGGAGACGAGGGCGCGGGAGGCGCCGGCGACGTAGAGGGTCGTGGGGTGGAACTGCATGAACTCGAGGTCGGTCAGCGTCGCGCCGGCGCGCCACGCCATCGCCGGCCCGTCGAAGGTCGCCACGTCGGGATTGGTCGTCTCACGCCAGAGCTGGCCGGCCCCGCCGGTGGCGAGGATGACGGCGCGGGCGAAGGCGGCGCGCAGGCGCCCGCGGCCGTTGCGGACGAGCACGCCGACGCAGCGGCCGCCGTGCGTGAGGAGGTCGACGACATAGCAGTCGGGCCGGATCCGGAGGCGGAGCCGCCGGGACCGGGCGAGGAGGACGCGCTCGATCTCCGCGCCCGTGGCGTCGCCCTGCGCGTGCAGGATGCGGGGCAGGCCGTGGCCCCCCTCCTGCGCGAAGTCGATGTCGCCGCCGTGCCGGTCGAACTGCGCCCCCCAGTCGATCAGCTCGACCACCCGGTGGGCCCCGTCGGTCAGGACGCCGCGGACGAAGGCGGGGTTGGCCAGGCCGCGGCCGGCCTGGAGGGTGTCGCTCAGGTGGGCGTCGATGCTGTCCCCCGTCCCGATGGCGGCGGCGATGCCCCCCTGGGCGTAGTTGGTGTTGCTCTCCTCGGGGGCGCGCTTGGTGAGGACGAGCGGCGCGACGCCTGCGTCGTGGACGGCGAGCGCCGCCCGGAGGGCCGCCGATCCGCTGCCCACCACGACGACGTCCTCGCGCTCGACGGGCAGGGTGGCGGTGTCGAACGGGATGGCGTAGCGGAACATCGAGGCGTCGACAGGCATGATCGAATCCCGTTTTCGCGTTCTGGGAAGGAGGGCAGTGTATCCCATGCGGAAGGTGAAACCAAGACAAAGTCGACGGCTAGAAGCTCAGCCCGTACGCCCCCGTGTAGTTGATGCCTTCCGCCGAGAACCCCACGTCGAACCGGAAGACCGCCTTCCGCTCGAGGCTGACGCGGAAGCTGACGCCGGTGCTGGAGCGGACCCGGGACTCGGCGAGGTCGGGGACGGTGCCGGCGACGGCGCCGATGTCGTAGAAGAAGGCCGCCCCGAGGCGCTCGAAGCGGATGGTGTCGGTGAGCGTGAAGCCGCGCGGCAGCCACCAGAAGCGGTACTCCGCCCCGGCATGCCAGGCGGCGCGGTCCGTCCAGCGGTGACCGATGTAGCCCCGCAGCGTGTCGCTTCCCCCGAGCGTCGGGAGGGCCCAGAACGGCAGGTCCCCCGCCGCCCCGGACAGGAAGGCCCCCGCCGCCAGCGTGTCGGTCGGCGGGTGCTCCTCCCCCGGGTCGCCGCCGCTGTGGAAGAGACCGGGGACGGCGAGCACCGCCGACCCGTTCGCCGACACGACGACACCGGGGCCGAGCCCGCTCTGCACGAGCGGCCCGTCCGCCGACACGCCGATCGTCCAGCCGTTGTAGGGGTTGTGCGGGCTGTCCCGTGTGTCGTAGCGGAGCCCCGCGCCGAGCCACCCGCCCCAGTATCCGTCCCCCTCGGCGAACAGGCCGGGATGGGCATCCAGCGTGTCGGGGAGCCCCTCCACCCAGCCGTGGCCGAGATTGTGGCGCTCGACGCGGGCGCCGCCGGAGACGACCCAGTCGCCGCCGGGCTCCGGGAAGGAGAGCTGGAGCCGCGCCCCGAGCCGCGCCTCGGCGTCGCTGTAGTTCGTCTCGTCGTCCTCCGTCGTCTCCGGCCCGAGGCCGAAGAAGCGGAGGGTGAGCGACTTCTCGAAGCCGGCGGAGACGTGGACGTAGCTCCGCTCCTCCTGGATCACGCCGCCCGCGGGGAGGTCCTGCTGGTGGAGCCAGCGCCGCCAGTTGATCGAGTAGCTCTGCTGGCCCTCCGTCGAGTAGCCGAGGTGGATGCCCGCGAACTCCTGCCGGCGCTGGCTGCGGAAATCGATATCGGTGACGGCGATGCCGCCGCCGAAGCCGACTTCGCTTTCGTAGTAGACGAGGGGCGTGATGAAGCTGCTGACGAGGAACCGCTCGAACAGGTTCCCCGGCATCAGGCGCCCCTCCGGGATGTAGCGCCAGCGCAACGGGTTGGGCAGGTCGGGGGGCAGCTCGACCTTGGGGATGCGCCCGTCCGGGTCCATGCCCTTCATGGGGTCGAACGGCGGGGGCGCGTCGTCGGGATCCGGCGCGCGGTCCGCGGCCTCCGCAGGGGGCGGGTCCGGGGCGCGGGGATCCTCGGCCGGGGCCGGCCTCACGGCCCCCAGCAGGGCCGCCGCGACGAGACCGGGAGGGACCGGGAGGAATCGCATGCCGGGACTATAGCGGGTCGCGTCGGCCGGGCCAACTCAATCCGGCGCCAGGCGCTCGACCCCCCCCAAGTACGGCCGCAGCGCGGCCGGGAGGGCCACCGAGCCGTCCGCCTGCTGGTGGGTCTCGAGCAGCGCCGCCACCACCCGCGGCAGGGCCAGTCCCGAGCCGTTGAGCGTGTGGACGTGCTTCATCTTGCCGTCCGCGTCGCGGAAGCGGATGTTCGCGCGGCGCGCCTGGAAGGCCTCGAAGTTCGAGCAGCTCGACACCTCCAGCCACCGGTCCAGTCCCGGCGCCCACGCCTCCAGGTCGTACGTCTTCGCCGAGGCGAAGCTCATGTCCCCCGTCGAGAGCAGGACGACCCGGTAGGGCAGGCCGAGCGCCTGGAGGACCGACTCGGCGTCCTGCACGAGCGTCTCGAGCTCGTCGTAGCTCCGGTCGGGGTGGACGATCTTCACCATCTCGACCTTGTCGAACTGGTGGACGCGGACGAGCCCGCGCGTGTCCATGCCGGCGGCGCCGGCCTCGCGCCGGAC
>CAYUME010000615.1:0-3746 GCA_964445475.1 uncultured Planctomycetia bacterium | reverse complement strand
TCGTTCGGAGATTGTAGACCTGCTGAACGAGGCTAACAACGACCTGGACAGCGCCCTGATGCACCTGGAGCAGGCGATGAACATGGCCGCGCCGGGATTTGATCCCGGCGTCCGGGAGCGGCGCTTCATCGAGATGCGAAAGGTCGTGCGCGACCTGCTGAAAGAGCTGCAGAAGTGACGCGCCTCCCCGTTCTTCTCTGAGGGGAACGGCGAGGATCGATTGGCGCTCCGCGCGGGATGCCTCCGCGGTGACCGCCCTCGACGCGGTCACGCCGGTTCGCCGGCCGTCCCCCAGACCGTGTCGTGCTCGTCTGCGATCTGTCCCACCAGCTGCTCGAGCACGTCCTCGAGCGTCACCAGTCCCAGCACGCGTTCCTGGTCGTCCCGGACGAGCGCCAGGTGGACGCGTTGGCTGTGGAACCCGCGCAGGATCTCGAAGACTTCCAGGTCCGGCGATACGTTGTACGGATCCCGCACGAGGTCCTCGAGGATGATCAGCCCCTTGGAGGCGATGATCGTGAAGAGGTCCTTGGTGTGAACGACGCCGACGACCCGGTCCAGGGTCCCGTCGTAGACGGGAAGGCGGGTGTAGCCCTGATCGGAGACGATCTCCAGGAGCCGGTCCTGCGGGGTATGGACGTCGACGGCGACGATCCGGTCCCGGGGGACCATGATGTTCCGCACGCGTTGGACGGGGAGATCGAGCGTGCGGCGGAGGATGTCCCCCTGCTCGGGCTTGAGCGCGCCGCCCTGGAGACTGGCGGCGACGATCATCTTCAGCTCGTCCGCGGAGTGGACCCGTTGGTGAGGCGACATGGGACGGAAGCCGAGCCAGCGGACGATCAGGTTTCCCATGCCGTTCAGGAGCCAGATGAACGGGCGCAGGACTCGCTCGGAGAGGAGGAGGGGCCTGGCGACGGTCAACCCCGTCTCCGTCGGGCGCTGGAGGGCGATCGACTTGGGGACCAGCTCCCCGAGGACGACGTGGAGGATCGTGATGAGGGTGAAGGCGATGCCGATCCCGAGGCTGTGGGCATAGGCGGGGGAGAGATCGATCCCTGCCAGCGCGTGGAGTGCCCACGCCAGGAAACGTGCCAGCACGGGCTCTCCGAGCCAGCCGAGCCCCAGGCTGGAGATGGTGATGCCCACCTGCGTCGCGGCGATCACCCGGTCGGGGTCGGCGATGGCCTTCTGCAGCAGGCGCGCGCCGGGGGAGCCTTTCTGCACCAGTTCCCGGACGCGTGTCGGTCGCACCATCACCAGGCTGAACTCCGCCGCGACGAAGAAGGCGTTTGCGAAGACGAGTGCAGGGATGGAGATGACGCGCAGGAGGATGTCGATCACGTCCGCGGCCGTCATGCGGCGCTCCTTGGTACGAGAGCCACGCGGGGCCCGGAGACGGGCGGCCCGGCCCCTGGCTTTCTGTCGATGCCACGGGAAGCCGGGCGCGCGGCGACGGGGATACGACAGGGCCGCCGGAGGGGGAAAGGAGATCGCGCGGACGTGTGCGCCGTCACGAGGCCGGTCCCGTGCGTCCAGCCAATGCCACGGGACAACCCCGATCGGAGCCGGCGAGGCCCGGCGGCGGCCCGTGCGAACGGGGGCGCGCGCCGATCACGTGTTGGCGCCTAGTCCGGAAGCGCGATCACCTGGCCGACCTTCAGGTCCGTCTTGCTGGGCAAGCGGCTCTTGTTCGCTTCGTAGAGCTTTTCCCACTTCAGCCCGTCGCCCAGCTCGCGCTCCGCGATCTTCCAGAGGCTGTCGCCGGACTTGATCCGGTAGGTGCGCTTGCCGGCGAGGTCGGTGGGAACCGGATCTTCTTTCAGCTCGGGCTGCGCCCCCGGCTTCGGCAGGATCGTCCGGGACGGCTTTTCCGCCTTCTCCGGCTTCGGGGGGATGCGAAGGACCGTGCCGACCTTCAGGACGTTCGGCCTGCCCGCCAACTTGTCCTCGTTGGCCTTGGCGATCAGCTCCCAGAGGTGCTCGGCGCCGAGCTGGTCCTTGGCGATGGTGGAGAGCGTGTCACCCGACTTCACCTTGTACTCGCCGGGCCCGGCGGTCGGGGTGACCGCGGCCGTGGCGGGAAGGGAGGAGGACGCCAGCTCCGGGATGACGAGATCCATCCCGACCTTGAGCCAGCCGCCGCTGCCGAGCTTCTCCTTGTTCGCTTCCTCGATGACCTTCCACTTGGTCCCGTTCTTGTAGTATTCCTCGGCGAGGTCCCAGAGTGTCTCGCCGTCCTTGACCTTGTGGACCTTGCTGCCGGCGGGAGGCGGGGGCGTCCTGCCCAGGCCGAAGACGTCCCGGCTCGGATCCGGCGGAGGCGGGGTCACGGGGCGGGGCTCAGGCGGCGTCTCGAAGGGGTTGCCGGTTGTTGCCGGGACCGTTTCAAAGGGGGAACGCCCCGTCGAGGTCGGAGGCTTCGTCGTCTCGGTCGCCGGAGCGGGGGGGACGGGTGTCGGCGGAGCCGTGAAAGGGCTCGAGGTGAGGGGGTCGGTCGGCGTCTCCGGCGTCGCCGGGGCGAGGGGCGTGGCGAAGGGATCCTCCGGGGGCGGACTGGAGGCCACATTGACCCCTTCGCCCGGCTTCGAGACGTCGGCCGGGCCGACCTTCTTGTCCCAGACGATGATGGCCACGACGAGACCGACCATCAGGACCAGGAGTGCCACTTTCGCCTTCGTACCCATTGCCCCCGCCTCCTAGGATGCAGCCAGCGCCCGTGCCGGGCGCCGTGGTGAGATTCGGGATCGCGATCGAAGGACCAACCCACCCTATTCGGGGGGGGGGCAAAAGTCAAGGTGTAAATAAACAGGCGCCTCGCGGCCGCCTACTACCCTATTATCGGCCGAGAGACGGCAAAAGATGAGATGGACGCGGCTCACGGGGCCTGAACCGGCACCGGGGTGCGACCCGACTCCGGACGCTTCCCCAGCAGGAGGAACGGGGAGGCGATGAAGATGGTCGAATAGGTCCCGGTGAGAACGCCGATGATCATCGGGAAGGCGAACTCCGCGATCCCGCCGGGGCTCCGCATGGTCACCGCGTACAGAAGCGTCACGACCAGGAAGACGGTGAGCGACGTGAGGATCGTCCGGGACATGGTCTGGTTCACGCTGGTGTTGATGATCTGCCGCAGCGGCTCGCGGCGCATCAGATGGAGGTTCTCCCGGATCCGATCGAAGACGACGATGGTGTCGTTGACCGAGAACCCGATGATGGTCATGGCCGCAGCGACCGTCTGGAGGCTGAACTCGAAGTTGAGTCCCCAGCTCTTGGGCACGAACAGGCCGAACAGGGCGATGACCCCGATCGTGATGAGGACGTCGTGGACGAGAGCCACGACGGCCGCGAGGCCGTGGACCCAGGAGCGGAAGCGGACGGCGAGGTAGAGGATCATGACCGCCCAGGAGAGGAGGGCGGCGAGGATCGCCTTTTCCTTCAGCTCCTTGGCCACCGCCGACCCGACCTGCGCCTCCTTCTGGAAGGGGCCCTTGGCCAGGACGAAGGGGGCGGGCTTCCGCGTGCCGGCCTCCCGCAGCGCGCCCTTTACTTCGTCCAGCCGGTTTACCGCCGCCGAGGAGAGGGTCTGGGCGGAGGTGGAACGCCTGAAGCTCACCGGCAGCGTGGCCGCACCTGGCTTCATGAGGCCCGAGGGCGTAGTGGTATTCCACACGGCCGGCAACGTGGGCTTCAAGAAGACCGTGGAGAAGGACGAGATGCCCAAGGCCCTTGCCCAAGCGCAAGCG
>CAYUME010000614.1:0-3749 GCA_964445475.1 uncultured Planctomycetia bacterium | reverse complement strand
GCGCGGATGGCCTTGAGATCCGCGGGGCCCGCTTTCGGCGAGAGGTCGCTCTCGAGGTCGTAGTTGAGCTCCACGCCGTCGAACCCGGCGCGCTTCGCGAGCTGCAGGCACTCCTCGAGGGACATCCGCTGGGGGTACGGGAAGGCCCAGAGGTTGATGGACTTCTTCATGTCGTAGCGCTTCGTCGAGCCGCGGAGGGGGCTCGGGGGGCCGGCCGGTCCCCCGGGCGGCGCCGCGCCGGCCGCGTATCCGGCGCCGCCCCCCTCGGGGGCGCTCGAGCAGGCAGAGGCGCCGGCGGCGGCGATCGCGGCACCGAGGGCGGCGCGGCGGGAGAGGCGGGGGGCCTTTGCGTCGGCGGGGCGGGGCGTCATGGTCGGGGCCTCCATCGGATTCGGGGACTGGATCCGCGTCCCACCCATCGTAATCCGACGCGCGCGACGCGCAAGCAAATAGCGCGACGGAACGACACGCCCCGGCTATTCCTCCTCCTGGCCCTGCGTTCGCTCCTGCTTCTCCCGTTTCGCGGCGCCCCCCGCTCCCCGGGCGGGCTTGAGCCGCGGGGCCTTCTCCTCCCAAGGAATCGTGCGGCTGAAGAGCGTCGGGTACGGCTCGTGCCCGTGGCCGGTCACGACGCGCTTCGCGAGGAGATCGAGCTGCGCGTCGTATATCTGCCGCATCGCGCCGAGCCGCGCGGCATGCTCCGGGGCGGCGGTGAGGACGCGCATCTCGATGCGGTCCTGCGCGAGATGGAAGAGCTCCTCGACGGGCCGCATGCCGTCGCCGCCGGATTATCCCGGGGAATCCCCAACGCCGCCCCCGCCCGCCCCGTACCTTACGCATCACCGGGGACGTTCCACATGTGGGACCTTCCCTCCCGCCCACGCAGGCCCGCATTCGGAGGACGCGCGATGGAGAGAGGCTGGAGACCCGGGGCGGCGTGGGCCCTGGCCGGGCTGGCGGCCCTGGCGGCCGGGGCGGCGGGGTGCGCCTCCACGCCCTCCCGCCCGGCCGACCCGGCCATCGCGCGCGTCTTCCCCGCGCTCGTCCGCATCCACGTCGTGATGGAGGAGGCGGAGGGCGGCCGGATGAGGCGCCAGATGGGCGCGGGCAGCGGCGCGGTCATCAGCCCCGACGGCTACGCCGTCACCAACCACCACGTTGCCGGCAAGGCCCGCCACCTCAAGGTCACGCTCGCCGACCTCCAGGAGATCGACGCCGACCTGGTCGGCACCGATCCGCTCGCGGACATCGCCGTCATCAAACTGCGGCTGGACCAGCGGAAGGACCCGACGGCGCCGATGGCGGTGGCGTCGTGGGGCGACAGCGACGCGGTGCAGGTCGGGGACGCCGTCTTCGCCCTCGGCAGCCCGATGGCGCTCTCCCAGTCCGTGACCGAGGGGATCGTCAGCAACACCCGGATGATCATCCCCGGCTCCCTGGCCGAGTTCTTCAAGATGGACGGCGAGCCGGTCGGCTCGGTCGTCCGCTGGATCGGCCACGATGCCGTGATCTACGGCGGGAACTCCGGCGGGCCGCTGGTCGACGGGACGGGCCGCATCGTGGGGATCAACGAGATCGGCATCGGATCGATGGGGGGCGCCATCCCGGCCAACCTGGCCCGCTCCGTGGCGGAGCAGCTGATCCGGAGCGGTCACGTCGAGCGGGCGTGGACGGGGATCGAGGCCCAGCCGCGCCTGAAGGCGGGCGGCGCCGCCGCAAGGGGCGTGCTCGTCGCCGGCGTCCTGAAGGACTCCCCCGCCGAGCGGGCGGGGCTCCGGGCGGGGGACGTGATCACCCGGTTCGACGGCGTGGACGTGGACTGCGAGGTGGAAGAACAGCTGCCGGCGTTCAACCGGCTGGTGCTGGGGACGCCCGTCGGGAAGCGCGTCGAGATCCGCGCCGTCCGGGGCGCGGGAACGCCGGGGGCGACCGCGAAGGCCCTGACGGTCATCCTGCAGACCGTCGTCCGCGACAAGGCGCTGGCCGACGCCGAGGAGCTGAAGGCGTGGGGGCTCGCCGCGCGCGACCTGACCACGATGGCGATTCTCAAGCGGGAGCGCGAGAGCCGCGACGGCGTCCTCGTCGAGTCGGTCCGCCCGGGCAAGCCGGCGGCCAGCGCGGAGCCGGCGCTGGCGGAGGACGACGTGATCCTCGGCGTCGACGACGCGCCGGTCCGGGACCTGGCCGCGCTCAAGGCCGCGACGGCCGCCGCGCTGAAGGACGGCAAGCCCCGCAAGGTCCTCGTCCGCTTCGCGCGGGGACGGAACGCCCTGCTGACGGTGGTCGAGCTGGGGCGGGACGACGAGCCGCCGCCCCCCGCCTCCGCGCGGAAGGGCTGGCTGCCGGTCGCCACGCAGGTCCTCACCCCGCCGCTCGCCGAGCAGCTGGGGATGGCGGGCCGGAAGGGCGTCCGCGTCACGCGGGTCCTCCCCCGCCCGAAGGGGGAGACCTGCCCGCTCCGGGTCGGCGACGTGATCGTGGCCGTGGACGGCAAGGAGGTGCGCGCCTACCGGCCCCAGCACGATGACGTCTTCCCCACGATGATCCGGCAGCACCGCCCCGGCGACACGGTCGCGCTCGACGTCCTGCGCGCGGGGAAGGAGGAGAAGGTGGAGGTCGCGCTGGCCGACTCGCCGACGCCCGCGGAGGAGCTTCCGCGCCACGAGGACAAGCTCTTCGAGTTCTCGGCGCGGGGGACGTCCGAGCAGGAGGATCTCGAGACGGAGGACCGGAAGGCCGGGCGGGGGGTGCACGTCGACCGTGTCGAGACGGGCGGCTGGGCCTCGCTGGCCGGGCTCCGGACGAGCGACACGCTGCTGGCCGTGGGCGGCCGCCCCACGCCGACGGTCGAGACCCTCCGGGCGGCCCTCGAGGCGGTCCGGAAGGAGCGCCCCCGCCACGTCACCTTCTTCGTCCGGCGGGGCGTCCAGACCCGTTTCCTGGAGACCGAGCCCTCATGGAAAGACTGACCGGGCGCCTCGCGCCGGGCGCCGGGCGCGGACCGCACCCCGTTTGCAGGAAACCCCTTCCGGCCCCGTCCGGAGAAGAGGAGGCACCGATGAAAGTCCGGCGCGTTCCAGGCTGTCTGGCCGCTCTCGTGGCGGCGGCGGGAGGCATGCCGGCGACGCCTGAGGAGGACGCCGTCGCGGAAAAGGGGAGGGCGGTCCTCCAGGCGAGCCAGGACGCCATCGTCCTCGTCAAGGCCGTCGTCGAGATGCGCGGGGGCGGCGAGGTGGGGTTCATGCTCGGCGACGGCAACGAGAACGAACGATCGGCCGACGGCGTCATCGTCGACCCGTCCGGCCTGGTCATGCTGCCGTACAGCCTGCTGGACGCGACGCGGCTGCTCGGAAGGATGTCGGTCCGGGTCAGCGGCGAGAACAGGGACCTCAAGCTGAAGGCGGACATTTCGGAGATCCGGATCCGCCTGGCGAACGGGTCGCAGATCCCCGCGCGGCTGGTCTTCAAGGACGAGGAGCTGGGCGTCGGCTTCGTGGCGCCCCGGGAGGCCCTCCCGGAGGCCGACCGGAAGGCGATCAAGGCCCTGGCGCTGGACGACCCGGCGCCGGCCCTGCGGGTGATGGACCGCGTGATGGCGGTCGGCCGGCTGCCCGAGTCGCTCGACTTCGAGCCCTGCCTCGACCTGGAGCGGATCCAGGCCGTGGTGAAGAAGCCGCGGACACTCTACGCGGCGAGCGTCTCGCCGGGCATGCCGGTCTACGATACGGCCGGCCGGCTGGCGGGCTTCT
>CAYUME010000613.1:0-3753 GCA_964445475.1 uncultured Planctomycetia bacterium | reverse complement strand
GCGACGAGATCCTCGACGGTGACGGCGCCCGGTCCCGCGGAGGCCGACGCCCCCGACGACGGGGCCACCCAGGCCGGCACCGCCCCCGAGCACCGGACCTCCCGGCAGGCCTCCGCCACGGGCTTCCAGCCCGCCGCGTGCGACGCGTACAGGATCACGGGGACCGCGGCGGCCGCCATCCCCGCCGCCCGCCCCACGCGCCACGCGCCACGCGCCACGCGCCAGACTCCCCCCCTCGCATACAACACGCCTCCCAGCGCCGCCGCCCATGCCGCGTTCGCCGGGTAGGCCAGGGGAAAATCGACGAAGGCGTGCATCGCGAGGGCCGACAGCCCCGCGCCCGCCCCCAGCGCCGCCGAGTCCCCCCGGCGTGCCGCCCGGACGAGCGCCGCGGCCAGGATCCCCAGCGCGGCCAGGGCCAGCAGGCCGCCCGGGACCCCCAGGGAGGCCAGGGTCTCCGCGTAGTCGTTGTGGGCGTGCGCGACGTGCTGCCCCGGCTGGGCCCCCGTGCGATGAACGAAGAAGGCGTCGGCGAACGTCCCGAGCCCCGCGCCCGCCGCGGGATGCGCCCGGAAGACGTTCCACGCCGCCTCCCACCAGTCCAGGCGCCCGGCCTGCTGCTCGGGCGTCAAGGCCGCCCACGACGCGAGCAGGCGGTCGAGGCCAAGCCAGGCGCCGACGCCGAAGGCGAGGACGAGGGGGCCCATCGCGAGGGAGGCCGGCGACGCCCGGCCCCGGGCGGGAAGGGTCCACGCCAGGACGAGCACGCCCAGCCCCGCCGCCCCCGCCGCCATCGCCCCGCGGGAGAGGGGGAGCGCCAGCCCGAGGGCCTGGACCGCCAGCGCGAAGGCCGGCCACCCGATCCCGCCGTGGCCGCCCAGGGCCACGACCAGCCTCCGCACGGGCGACCCCCGCCCGGCGCCGGACGCTCCCCGCTCCGCGCTCCAGGCTTCCCGCACGTCCCTGAGCCGTTCCAGCAGCACCCCCGCCGTGACCGGCACCGCCATCGCCACGAGCCCCCCGGCGCCGTTCTTGTTGACGTACGTCCCCGTCAGCGGCCCGAGCCCGAACGGCAGCCACGCCGAGCTCCCCGAGAGCCGCGCCGCGTACTGCACCGCCGCCAGCCCCGCCTGCACCGTCGCCAGCACCACGAACGCCGACAGGAGCGGCGGCAGGGCGTGCGGGGCGCCCCCCGCCATCCCGAACGCCCCCGCCAGGATCACGATCCAGCAGAGCGCCAGGAAGGTGCTCTCGGGGTGGATCGAAAGCGGGGCGGGGGCGGGAGTCCGGACCCCGATCTCCAGGCCCCGGGGGGGCGAAACGGATTCGCCGGATCCGGGATCCGCGATCCGGGCGTCCCCGACGCAGACCGCCTCCACGTCCTCCGCCAGGTCCGCACGGGCCGGCGAGACCGCGCGCAGGACCGCCGGCGGCAGCGGGACGAGCTGCAGGGCCGCCAGGCCGATCAGCGCCGCCCACCAGGCGGAGGCCGGGGCCCAGGACGTCGCGCGTGGAGCGTCGAGCGGGGAGCGCGCGGCGCCGGGCGCGGATCGGACCGCGAGGACCGCGGCGACCGCCGCCGCCGCCGCGAACCCCGCCCACGCCCAGACCGTGACCCCCCCGTTGAAGAGCGGCAGGGCGACGAGCGCCGCGACCAGGACCCCGCTCGATGCGCGCGACACGTTCACCTCGTCCCGGAGGACGTGGGAGGGGTTGGTCCCCTGCCATCCGAGCCGTCCCCACAGACAGGGGACAACCCCGATCCACGTCGACCCCGCCCCATCGGGGTTGTTCTCCCCTCCCGTTACATCTCTTCCAAGGAGAACCAACCCCTCCCACCCCCTACCCCTCCGCGCTCCGTATCTCCTCCCCTTTCACGATCCGCTCCGGATTCGCGTAAACGATCCGCCGCGCCGCCTCCGCCCCGACGATCCCCTCGAGCTTCGCCGCGGCCGCGGCCAGCGACGACGCCTCCCGTCCGGGCATGGGGTGGGCGTCGGTGGCGATGACGTGGACGAGCCCCGCGCGCGCCCACCGCTCGGCCGCCTCCCGCGCGGAGCGGCCGAACGACCCGAGGTAGGCCCCCGCGGTGACCTGGACGAGCCCGCCCCCCGCGACCCACCGTCCCAGGTCGGCGTCGCCTTCCGCCTGCAGCCCGCGGGCCTCGCCCCGCCCCGCGATCCGCGGGTGCCGCTCGGGGTGCGTGAGGATCGGCCGCACCCCCGCCGCCCGCAATTCCGCCAGGAGCCCGTCGAGCCGGTCGAGCAGCACCGTCGGCGGCAGCTCCAGCAGCAGGTACTTCCCGGCGTCGTTGACCGTGACCACCTCCCCGCGCCGGACCTTCGCCGGCAGGTCCTCGTGGAGGTGCACGTCCGCGCCGGGGAGGATGTGAAGGCGGGGAGCGTCCCGCGGTCCCGCCCCGCGCTCCCCGCCCGACGCCCCCCGTGCCACGCTCGACGCCTCGCACTCCCCCCACGCCTTCTTCAGCTGCTCCACCCCCTCCCGCACCTGCCCCGCCGTGACGCCGAACACGCCGTCGAGCATGTGGGGGGTGGCGACGACCGTCGCGATCCCCGCCTCGACCGCCCGCCGGCACATGGCGAGCGCCTCGTCCATCGTGGCGGGCCCGTCGTCGAGGCCGGGCAGGAGGTGGTGGTGGAGGTCGATCATGGCCGGGCCAGGATCCGATGGGGCGGAAGCGGAGCGTCACGCCCGCGGGAAGCGCGAAGGTGGACCGTGCACGACGAGTTCCCCCCCGCCCCCCGCGCGCGTGGGAGGGGGTGGTGCGCCGGCCAGCGGGCCGTGCCCCACGACCGCGGACAACCCCGATCCACGGCGACCCCGCCACATCGGGGTTGTTCTCCCCTCCCGCCCCATCTCTTCCGAGGAGAACCAACCCCTCCCACCCCCTACCCCTCCGCGCTCTCGTAATAGCTCCCGTACCGGTTGTAGTACCGCCCCATCCCGGCCCGCCCGAGCCGCCAGCGCGCGGGGGGGACGTTGTTGAGGATGGCCCCGAGGTAGCGCGCCCCGAGCGAGACGAGCCGCTCCTTGCCCATCCGCGCGTCGTTCCGGGTGGTGCTGGCGTAGCCGACCACCTGCACGACCCCGTCGAGGTGGGGGGCGATCACGCACGCGTCGGTCACGGCCCCGACGGGGGGCGAGTCGACGATCACGCGGTCGTACCGCCCCAGCGCCGCGCGGAGCAGCTCCGCCATCCGCGGGGAGCCGAGCAGCTCCGAGGGGTTCGGCGGGATGGGGCCGGCGGGGATGCACCAGAGGCCGGGGATCGGCGTCTCGCGCGCCACGTCGTCCAGCGTCGCCTCGCCGATCAGGCAGTTGCTCAGGCCGCGGTCGGGCGTGTGGCGGCCCGGGCAGAGGACCTTGTGGAGCCGAGGCTTCCGCATGTCCGCGTCGATGATCAGCACCCGGTGCCCGGCCTGGGCCATGACGATGGCGAGGTTGACGGCGGTCATCGTCTTGCCTTCCTGGGGGACGGTGCTGACGATCGCCAAGGCGCGCACCGGGCGCCCCGCGCTCCCCGCGAACTGCACCGCCGTCCGGATCGCCCGGTACGCCTCCGAGGCCTGCGATTTCGCGTCGCGCACGCAGACCAGCTCCGGCGAGAGGCCGTTGCCGTCCGCCGGCCGGACGCCCGCGCCCGGAGTCTCCCGGCTCCCCCCGCCCCACCCCCCCCCCCCCCCCCCCGGGCCCCCCCCCCCCCGGGCCCCCCCCCCCCCGGGCCCGCCCCCG
>CAYUME010000612.1:1814-3753 GCA_964445475.1 uncultured Planctomycetia bacterium | reverse complement strand
GGCGCTCGTCCGCTTCGGTAAGTCGCCGCGCCGCGGCCTGGGCGTGGCGGTCGACCGCTTCGGCTCCCTCTGGGACCGCGGGTGGGAGGGGGCGCTCAACCGCTACGCCCCCGACGGGCGGCTGCTGGCGCAGTACCCGCTCCCGAAGGGCGGCGGCGACCGCGACCAGCTCGCCCTCGCCGGCGACCTCCTCGTGATCCAGGTCAACGGCGGCCTCTTCTCGCTCCCGATCGCCGCCCCGGCGGGCACGGAGCCGACGCCCCTGAAGCGCGAGTCGGACCTGATCTCCTTCAACGCCTCGGGCGGCCGGATCGCCTCCAAGCTCAAGGGCGAGATCGTCCTTGTCGACCCCGCGACCGGCGACGCGAAGAAGGCCGCCGACGTGAAGGACGCGCATTTCCTCGAGCTCGGCCCCGACGGGGCGGTCTACGCGGGTCTCAACGGAAGGGCGCATCGGTTCGTCAACGGGGCCGAGGTGACGGCGGGCGGCTGGCCGAAGGCGGCCCCGGGCGAGCGCGCCCAGCTGCTCGACGGCTTCTGGTACGGCCACGCCTGGCACGGCACCCTCCGCCGATTCACCGCCGCGCTCGAGCCCGACCCCGGCGTCGTCCTCGGCGGCGCCTCCGGCTCCTTCATCGGCCATCTCGACCAGAACGCCGAGCTGAGCAACGGGCGCGGGATGGCGAAGCTGGGCGGGGCGCTCTTTGCCGTCTCCGGCCTCGAGGGGGTCCTCCACCTGCTCGCCTGGGACGAGGCCCGCCGGCAGATGACGATCGTCCGGCGGATCGGCGCGGTTCCCGTCTGTACCGGCCTCGGCCTCGACCGGAACGGCACCGTCTGGTTCCGCTGCGGGGCCTGGGCGTGGGACGACCGGCCGGACGCGCCGATGCGGTCCGGCGTCAACGCCCCCGAGCACCCCGGGACCGGCCAGTGCGTGATGCTCGACAACGACCGGATGGTGGCGCCCGGATTCCTGTGGGGAAAGCCCTCCTTCTATCACGGCCCGCTCTCGACCGAGGTCCGAATCGACCGCATCGAGAAGGGGTGCGCGCTCAAGCCCGGGACGACCGGGTCGGCCGTCTTTGCGCGCCAGGGGAAGCCGGTCCTGCTGGCGATCGAGACGTCCGGCGCGGGCCAGGGCTTCCTCATCGACGGCGAGGGGCGGTACCAGGGGGAGGCGGGCGCGGTCGCGCTCCAGACCGCGTCGCCGGCCGCGGCATGGACGTCGCTGGCGATGAAAGACGCGACGACGCTGCTGGGGGCCGCCGACGGCGCCGTGGTCGAGTTGGCGCCCGACGGGAGCGATTGGAAGGAGACGCGGCGCTGGTCCTCGTGGGGAGCCGGCCCCGCGGAGACGTTCGGCGGGGCGATCTGGATCGCGGCGGACGCCGGGAGGCTCTGGGTCTCCGACGCGGAACGTCACCGGGTGCTCTGCTTCGACCTCACGACCGGGAGGCCGGTCGCGGCGTTCGGGACGGCCGACAAGGCGGGGGACGACCTGGCGTCGCTCAGCCGCCCGCAGGTCATCGCCGCGCGCGGCCGCCGGGCGGTGGTGCACGACGCGGGCAACCAGCGGCTGGTGAAGTTGGCGGTGCGGTAGGCCGCGCGGCCCATCCGCCACACCCCGCCTGTGCGGGCTCCTTTCCCCTTGCCCCTCCCGGACGCGTCTCCTGCGCTGCCTCCCGGCCGTTTTCCAGGGGACGTCCTGGACCGGAGCCTCCACCCTGCCTGTCGATCTGGCCGTTGTCCCCGTCGCGGGGCAGGGGATCCGCCTGCTGCCCTCGACCAAGAGCCAGCCCAAGGAAATGCTGCCGGTCGGGCGCAAGCCGGTCGTGCCGTATGTCGTCGAGGAGCTGGCGTTCGAGCGGATGGGCGTCGACTACTTCTACACGCGCCAGCGCCGTCAGCTGGGCCTGGGCCACGCGGTGCTGTGCGCGCG
>CAYUME010000612.1:0-1714 GCA_964445475.1 uncultured Planctomycetia bacterium | reverse complement strand
TCGGCAATCCGTCCGACGGCTACAACGGCAAGACCCTCTCCGTGATCGTGCGCAACTTCCACGCCGACGTGGTCCTGTACGCGTGGGACCGACTGGAGATCGTGCAGTGCGACGAGGACGACTCGCGCTTCGACTCCATCGATCACCTGGCGCGCGACGTCAAGCTGCACGGCGACTACGGAGGCATCCGCCTGGTCAAGGCGACGATCAAGAAGTTCGTCGAGTACGGCCACCGGCAGGGCGTGAGTCTGCCTGCGCGGAACTTCTCGATCCGCTATGCCAGCAGCGTGCCGCGGCAGGTCGGGCTGGCGGGCGGCTTCTTGGGTGTGGCTCCACGCGCGGCCGGATTTCCCCCCGCTTCCCGTCCGGGGCGGAACGTCCGACAACGGCCCCCCGGTCTCCTGGCCCTGTGCCCGGCACCCCGGGTCCCGGCCCGCCCCCCCTTCCCCCTTTTCGCTTGCCACCCTTTGCCACGTCTCCCATACTACGTTCCCGTCAGCCTGTCCAGGGGACGGACGGGGGCGTTTGCGGTTCCCGATCGCCCCGGGTCCGTCCACCCAGCCCGGTGCCCCGATTTGGAGACCCGGCCATGAAGCGACGCGCTTTTCTCCGGGCGGCCTCCGCGGCGGCGGCCGCGCCGCTCGTCGTGCCCTCCTCCGTCTTCGGGGCCCCCGCGCCGAGCGACAAGATCACGATGGGTTTCATCGGGCTGGGCGACCGCGGGAACGCGAACCTCGGCGCCTTCATGGCCCGCGCCCAGGTCGTCGCCCTCTGCGACCTGGACCGCGGCAGCGAGCGCTACGAGCCCGGCCTGAAGTTCGGCCTCGAGCCGATGCAGGCCAAGTGCGAGAAGCACGCCAAGGGCGTGGCGCTCCTCACGGACTTCCGCGAGCTGCTGGCCCGGCGCGACATCGACGCGGTCGCGATCTCGACGCCCGACCACTGGCACGCCCCGATGGTCACGGCGGCGGCGGCGGCGGGGAAGGACATGTACTGCGAAAAGCCGCTCTCGCTCACCGTCCGCCACGGCCGCGCCATGGTCGAGGCGGTCCAGAAGCACGGCCGCGTCTTCCAGTGCGGCAGCCAGCGCCGCTCCGATGCGAAGTGCCGCCGCGTCTGCGAGCTCGTCCGCAACGGCCGCGTCGGCAAGCTCCATACGGTGCGCGTCGGCCTTCCCGGCGGGCACTGGATCCGGACGCTCCGCAAGGACGCCAACGCCCCCGAGCCGGTTCCCGAGGGGTTCGACTGGGACCGCTGGCTCGGCCCCGCCCCCGTCGCGCCCTACGTCTACAACCGCAGTCACTGGAACTGGCGCTGGCACCTCGACTATTCCGGCGGGATGGTCACCGACTGGGGCGCGCACCTGATCGACATGGCGCACTGGGCCATGGGGTGCGACGAGGGCGGGCCCGTCTCGGTCGAAGGAAGGGGGGAATGGCCGCCCCGGGAGAACCTCTACAACACCGCCACGGGCTTCGAGTTCACCGCCACCTACGCCGGCGGCGTGAAGGTGGTCGTCAAGAGCGGCGGCCCCGTCCGTTTCGAGGGCTCCGAGGGGTGGATCGATCTGGGGGGCAAGAGCGACCCGGCCGGCATCGCCCAGTCCGAGATCCATCCCGACGAGGTCCACCTGTACGACAGCAAGAACGACCACCACGGAAACTTTCTTGACTGCGTCCGGCCGCGGAAGGCGACCGCCGCGCCGATCGAGACC
>CAYUME010000611.1:0-3753 GCA_964445475.1 uncultured Planctomycetia bacterium | reverse complement strand
CGGGCCGCGGTAATAGACCTGGAACGCGCCGGCGTCGAGGTGCTGGTGGTTGCAGAAGTTGAAGACGTTGACCTTCATCTCGGCGACCACGGCGTCCTCGCCCCAGCCGGTGCGGGCGATCATCCAGCCGAAGGGCGGACCGCAATACCGCGTCAGCGGCAGGTCGTCGGGGGGCTTCGGCTGCAGGTCCGGGTCGCGCCAGAGCAGCTCGAAGATCCGGTCCGAGTCGCCGACGTTCGGCTGGCGGAGGTGCTCGTGGAGGAGGTACCCGTCCCGGTAGTAGCTCGCCGTCAGCAGGGCGGCCAGGTAGAGGGGCCAGGGGGAGTCCCGGCGCGCGTTGTCCGCGAACGTGTCGCCCGCGCGGAGGCGCTGTCCGTCGGGCCGGCGCGCATAGAGCCAGAGGTACGGCACCTGGCGCTGCTCGGGATCGTAGACGTTGCCGGCCCCGAGGCGGTCGAAGATCCAGAGGGGGAAGAGCTCCCAGTGGTAGCGGTGGGGGCCGTAGGAGTCGCCCTGGTGGTGGGCGTGGCCGGGGTAGAACCAGTTCCGGGCCGGGAGGTGGTCGCGGAAGAACCGCCCGGCCGCCAGCTCGTACATCTCGGGGAAGGCGTCGTATATCGCGATCCCGGCCGAGAGCATGTCCCGTAGGATCATCGCCTCGGACGAATGGCCGGTGACCGACCCCTGCCCCGTGGGCGGGTAGCCGCACTCCTGCGTCTTCGCCAGCCGCACCAGCTCCTTCACGAAGCCGTCCCGCTGCTCCGGCGTCAGCAGCGGGTGGAGCCAGTCGTAGACGATCGCGCCCGTCACCATCATCCGGCCGGTGACGCGGCAGGCGTCGCTGCGGTCGGGCAGCTTCGCCTGCCGGAGCAGGTCGAGCGCCGCGGCGACGGTGGCCCGGCCGAGGGCCTCGTCGCGGGAGACGAGGTACCGGACCGCGTCCCACTCGACCCGGTACTGCGGATCCTGCCTCGCCTGCCGTTCCAGCCGCTCGGCCACGGGCTGCAGGACGGGGTGTTTCAGGCGGGCGGCCAGGTCGGGGACGTGGGCGGCGCGGAGGTAGAGGCGGGGGTGCTCGGGGGGCGGAACCGGGATCCTGACCCCGCGGACCTCCTTCCACGGGACGCTCGCGGGGGCGGCGGCCAGCGGACCGCCCGCGAGCGCCACCAGCGCGGTCCCAATGCCTGCGATGCGACGTGCGTTCATGATGCCTCCAGCGCAACGTGCCGGGCACAGGGCAGCCCAGTCTGGTTATCCTGCGTATGCAACTCTTTCGTCGGGCTCGACACAGATTTCGCAGATTTTCACGGATTACGCAGATTACAACACAATCTGCGAAATCTTTTACGGAGTCGTGACTCCCTGAATCTGCGTAATCTGCGTGACGCCCCAAGGAAGAGTCTTGTCCGTGAAGAATCCTCCCGGGCCTCCCTGTGCCCCCGCATGGATCACCCGATCCCGTGCCGCGTCCGGCTCCGCCGGTAGTCGGGCCCGGCGGCGCGGTCCTCCCGCGGCGTGCACCCCAGGTGCCGGCGGTAGTCGCGGCAGAGCTCCTGGACCCGCTCGTAGCCGGTCCGGTACGCCACCTCGGAGACATTCAGCGACGAGTGCAGCACCAGGCCGCGGGCCATGCTCAGCCGGATCCGCTTGACCCGCTTCATCGGCGGCAGCCCCGTCGCGCGGCGGCAGGCGCGGTAGAGCGTCCGCACGCTCCGCCCGCTCAGCCGGCAGAGGAACCCCAGGTCCATCGGCTCGTGCAGCCGGCCGCGCAGCCTCGCCTCGAGGTCCCACCAGACCTGCGCGAACGGGTCGACGTGCAGGGGGGCGGAGCCGGACGGCAGGACGTCGGCGAGGAGGTCGAGCAGGCGGGCCTGGACGCGGAGGTGGCGGACCAGCGGCTCTGCCGCGCGGCCGCGCCAGGCCTCGAGGAGCCGCTCGAACAGCCCGTGCGTCGCGGGCCCCGCCGCGCGGACCCGGCGGTCGGCGGGCGGCGGCGGCAGGCGCGGGGCGGTGAAGTTGACGGTGAAGAACGACCACGGCGCGTCCGTCACCCGGATCCGCGCCTCCTCGTCCTCGTGGAACCAGACGACGAGGCCTGGCGCGACGGTGAAGGCCCGCCCCGCCGTCTCGTGGACCGCCCGCCCGGCGACCGTCAGCTGGACCAGGTGCCCGGGCAGGCTGGTGGCGCGGTAGAGGCCGCGCCGCCGCCGCGTGATGCGGTCCGCCAGCACGACGCGGTCCACGATCACGCCCTCGACGGGCGCGCCGGCTTCGGGTTCGCCCATGGCAGGAATTGCGACAATATAAAAAAGGGCCGCTATTGCCAGTACGGACGGGGTCGCGGCTATACTATAGCGTCGAGCAGGGGGAATGGCGAGCCTTTCGCGCGCGCTTCCCCATCGCCCCGAATGGCGAGCAAGAAATGCGACCCCCCGCGCGGGGGCCGCCGGTCTCCCGGAAAGGATCCCGAGATGCCGGAGGCGCGGCCGGTCCAGAACGCGGAGCGGACGACCCCGTCCCCCCTGTCCCGCCGCGCCCGCCTGATGGCCACGCTCCGCGGCGGGCCCGTCGATCGTCCCGCCGTCTGCTTCTACGAGATCAACGGCCTCGACGAGGACCCCGCCGACCCCTCCCCCTTCAACATCTATTCCGACCCCTCCTGGGCGCCGGTCCTCGACCTCGCGCGCGAACGGACGGACCGGATCGTCATGCGGCCGGTCGCGTGCGAGGTCCCTCCCCTTCCCCCCGGCCTCGAGCGCGTCGAGTCGCGGACGGAGGGAGGCAGCCGCCTCGTCGTCCGGACGGTCCGCGCCGCCGGCCGAACGCTCACCCAGCGCACCCGGCGCGACACCGCCGTCAACACGGTCTGGACGATCGAGCACCTCCTCAAGGACGCGGACGACCTCCGCGCCTGGATCGACCTCCCGGACGCGCCCGCCGGCGGGCCGGACGTCGCCGCCGTCCTGGAGGCGGAGCGCCGGCTGGGCGACACGGGCATCGTGATGCTGGACCTCCCCGACCCCCTCTGCGAGGTGGCGGCGCTCTTCGAGATGGGGACGTACTGTCTCGTGGCCTCCCGGGAGCCGGCCCTCTTCCGGCGTGCGCTCGACAAGGCGGCGCGCCGTCTTGTCCCGGCGATCGAGGCGGCCTCCCTCGCCCTGCCCGGTCGGCTCTGGCGGATCTACGGCCCGGAGTATGCCACGCCCCCGTTCCTGCGGCCGCCCCTCTTCGCGGAGTACGTCACCGCCTACGACCGCCCGATCGTCGACGCGATCCACCGCCACGGCGGCTTCGCCCGCCTCCACGCCCACGGCCGGATCCGGGACGTCCTCGACGCCATCGCCGCCACCGGCTGCGACGGCCTCGACCCGATCGAGCCCCCGCCGCAGGGCGACGTGAGCCTCGCGTACGTCCGCGAGCGGCACGGTGGGCAGATGGTCCTCTTCGGCAACCTGGAGGTCGCGGACATCGAGAACCTGCCCGTCGCGGCGTTCGAAAGGAAGGTCGCGACCGCCCTCGTCGAGGGGACCGCCGGGCCGGGGCGCGGCTTCGTCCTCATGCCCTCGGCCTGCCCGTACGGCCGCACGATCACGCCGACGACGCTCGCCAACTACCGCCGGATGGTGGAAATGGCGGAGCGGTTCGGCGGGTGAACAAGGCGCGGAGACACGGAGCTCACGGAGAAGGCACGGAGGAATGAGAAGATGAAGAACACGATGCAGATCACCTACTGGACGATCGGGGGATTCGAGG
>CAYUME010000610.1:0-3753 GCA_964445475.1 uncultured Planctomycetia bacterium | reverse complement strand
ATGTCCGCGTGAAGGGATCCCTGGACGCCACCGCGTTCGACGCCTTCCGGGAGACGTTCGAGCAGCACCTGGCCGGCCAGCGGAACCGGTTCGTCGTCGACCTCTCCGGCGTCGACTACATCGGCAGCGCGGCGGTCACGGTCCTGACCTCGGTTCTCGGGACCGCCCAGCAGAGCGGCGGCAACGTGGTCATTGCCGGGATCTCGGAGCCGGTCAAGCAGGTCTTCGATATCCTCAGCCTCGGGTCCGTGTTCCTGGTGACGGACTCGCTGGAATCCGCCCGGGCGTGCTTCGCCTAGGAATGACGCACGCTCTACGCTCCACGCTTGGCGCGCTACGTCCCCCCGCTGTGGACGTCCCCCGCCTGTGCCGGGGGCCGTCCCCCGTCCCCTGCGCTCGTATCCAAATCCCACCTCTCGCGCTATAGAGGACAGAGCGCCTGTTTTCGTGACACGCCCCTGCGTGGTATACTCCAAGGGGAGTCCCCTGCCCTGCGGGGCGCCGGGGTGCGCTTGGGGGTCTTGATGACGGATTTCTTTCCGCTCCGCTTCTGCTCGCTCACCGCGGTCTTGGCCCTTCTGGGGGGCATCCTGCCCGCCCGTGCCGAAGACCGCCGCGACCTCTCCCCCGAGGACAAGGCGACGCTGGCCGCCGCCGAGCGCGAGATGCGCCAGCAGCACGAGGAGGCGGTGAAGGAGGCCCTCGAGGCCTTCAAGAAGTCCATCCGCGCCGCCAAGTCCGTCGGCGACCGCGTCAAGACCGTCCAGATGCTGGGGGCGGCCGAGCGGGACGCGAAGATCGCGGCTGAGCTGGGCCGGCTTGCCGGCGACGCCGAATCGGTGCGGATCGCCGCGATGGAGGCGCTGGCGAAGTACCGGCGGGACGCGGCCGCGGCGCAGGCCCTGCTGCGGATGCTCCCCCTCCACGCGCGCAGCGGGTCGATGCTGGCGAAGAACCTGGAGGCCCTCGGCGGCGTCGGTCACGAGTCCGTCGTCCCCGTCCTGGCGCGGCACGTGGAGGAGAAGGAGGCCCGGGTCGCCGTGGCGGCGATCCGCGCGCTCGGCGAGACGGGCGCCGTCGCGGCCATCCCCCTCCTGGTCGAGGTGTGGGAGCGGATGGAGAAGGAAAAGACCCGGGGGGACGACCCGAAGCGGGCGGCGGAGGAGCGGCTCAAGGACGTGGAGCCGGCGCTCCAGGAGGCGCTGGCGGTCCTCACGGGGAAGGCGTCCGGCACCTGTCCGGATTATCGGTCCTGGTGGGCGGAGAACCGGGCGACGTTCAGGCCGAAGGAGGAGCCGCCCCCGCCGCTCTGCCGCCACTTCCTCCCGATCCACGTCGCCGGCGGGATCGTCACCGGCGGCATCCGTCGCGAGGTCTGGACCGGCGTCGGCGGCGTGCATGTCAACGAGGCGGCCGCTCTCTTCGACCGGCCGCCCTCCGCGACCGCCGTGCTCACCCGGTTCGAGGCGCCCGTCAACTGCGGGGACGACTACGCCGCCCGGATCCGCGGCTTTCTCGTGCCGCCCGTCGACGGCGACTACACCTTCTGGATCTCGAGCGACGACGCCTCCGCCCTCTTTCTGAGCCCGAACGCCGACCCGGCCCGCAAGGCGTGGATTGCCGGCGTGCCAGACTGGAGCGGCGTGCAGGAGTGGACGAAGCACGCATCGCAGAAGTCGAAGCCGGTCCCGCTCGTGGCTGGCCGGAAGTACTACATCGAGGCGCAGCACAAGGAGGGCGGGGGGGACAAGGACCACCTCGTCGTGGCGTGGGAGGTGCCGGGGGGGCAGCGGGAGGTGATCGACGGGAAGCACCTGGCGCCGCCCGACGGGACGGAGGTGGCCCGGGCCGACGCGAAGGCGCCGCCGAAGCCGGTTGAAGCAGGAATGATTCCGGGGCCCGGCCCGGCGGCCGGCGCGTCTCCGGGTGCCGGACGGATCGGCCGCGAGGTCTGGTGGAATGTCCGGGGCGGGCTGGCCGAGATGCGGGCGGGCAGCCGGTTCGCGACGCCCCCCGATCGCGTGACCGCCCTGGACCGGTTCGAGACGCCGCGGGACGAGGCCGACCACTTCGCTTCCCGGGTCCGGGGATTCCTGCTCCCCCCGGTCTCGGGAGACTACCGGTTCTGGGTCGCCAGCGACAACGAGTCCGAGCTCTCCCTGAGCCCGGACGAGGATCCCGCGAAGAAGCGGCGGCTCGCGGGCGTCCCGGATTTCGTCAGCCCCCTCGCCTGGACGGAGAAGCCCGGGCAGCAGTCGGAGTTGGTCCCGCTGGTCGCGGGCCGTCGCTATTACATCGAGGCGGTGCATGCGGAGGGGGAAGGGGGGGACCACCTTGCCGTCGCCTGGCAACTGCCGGGCGTGTCCGGGCCGGAGGTGATCCCGGGGCGATGTCTGGCGCCGTTCGCCGCAACGGCGGCCGCGGCCGCCGCGCCGCTCGTGCTCGGGCGCCCCGGGAGCGCCTTTGTCCGCGGTGTCAACCTGAACGGCCCCGCCGCGACGATCGACGGGAACGCCTGGGCGTCCGGCGGCGAGGCCGAGAACTGCCTCGTCTTCGGCCGACCGGTGGGGGACGACGTCACGCCCCTCGTTCCGCCCGATGGCGCGCGCGAGCCGATGCTCCGGACGGCCTTCAGCCCTGCCGGAGGCCATCTCCGGATCGTGCTGGCCGGCGTCCCGTCGGGACGATACCGGATATGTCTTCACGTCTGGGACAACATGGACCCCGTCCGCTTCGACGTCGTCTTGGCGGGGCGCGCGGTGGCCTCGGGGCTTGCGTCCGGTCCCGCGGGGGCCTGGCAGCGTCTCGGTCCGTGGCCCGTGGAGGTCTCCGCGGGTGCGGTCGTCGTCGATTGTTCCGGGGGGCCCGTGAAGGTCTGCGGCATCGAGCTTTGGACGGAATGAGCGTATTCACGAAGGGGCGGGGACTGTGCGGGGAGGGGTCATGAGAAACGCGATGCGCGTGGCGGGGCTCGCCGTCCTGGCGGCCTGCGCGGCGGGGGCCGCGGCGGAGGAGGCGAAGGAGGATCGCGAGGTCCGACGGGAGCACGACGCGGCGGTCCGCGACGCCATCGAGACCTTCAAGAAGGCCCTCCGCGACGCGAAGGCGCCCCAGGACCGTGCGTTGGCGGTCAAGCGGCTGGCGGCCGAGGAGAAGGACGCCAAGATCATTCCCGAACTCGCCCGGATGACGGGCGACGCGGATCCGGTGCGGATCGAGGCGCTGGCGGGCCTGGCGGCGTACCGACGGGACAAGCTGGCCGCGATGAGCCTCGTGGGGGCGCTCTCCCTCAACGCGAAGAACGTCCCCGTCCTGGCGAAGAACCTCGAGGCCCTCGGCGACGTGGGATTCGAGAGCACGATTCCGATCGTCGCGAAGTTTCTCCGGCACGAGGAGGACGCCGCGTCGACCGCCGCCGCCAAGGCGATGGGCGGGATGAACTCCGCCATGGCCGTCGAGGCCCTCATCGCCTACTGGGAGGAGCTTGACCGGGGGCGCAAGAAGGGCGGGGACACCGCGAAGAAGGCGGGGGATCGCCTCCTGGCCGTGGGCCCGATGATGAAGGACGCGCTGACCCGGCTGACCGGGAAGAAGTATCATTATGCGGACGAGCACCGCGCGTGGTGGACGCAGAACAAGGCGTCGTACGAGCCGCGCGAGGAGCCCCCGCCCGCCCTCTGTCGTCATTTCGGCGCCCCTGCGCCGGCCGTCGGACCCGTGGCGGGGGGAGGGGCGCCGGCGCCGGGGGCGGCT
>CAYUME010000609.1:0-3756 GCA_964445475.1 uncultured Planctomycetia bacterium | reverse complement strand
CGCTCAAATCGCTCGACAAGCGCCGCCCCCCTCCTTACACTCGCGCCATGATCTGCGTCCCCGTCACCGCCGCGTCCACCGCCGGGGCCGTCGCCGACCTGCGCGAGGCGGCCGCCGCCGCCGACCTGGTCGAGCTCCGCCTCGACTTCGTCCGCGACCTCGACCTGCGCGCCCTCTTCCGCGCGCGGCCCGCCGCGCCCGCGACGGGCCGGCCGGTCCCGCTCGTCGCCACCTGCCGCGCGGCCGGGGCGGGGGGGCGGTACGAGGGGCCGGAGGACGCCCGCCTCGGGATCCTCCGCGAGGCCGCCGCGCTCGGGGACGACTCAGTCGACGTGGTGGCGAAAGTAGACCCGGTCCCCTACCTCGGCGGCGCCCGGGGGATCCGGTGGCGCAACGACTTCGAGGGGACGCCGGCGGACCTGGAGGGGCTCCACCGCGCGATCGCCGCGCGGAAGCCGGACGTCGTGAAGATCGCCGCGTTGCCGCGGACAGGAGCGGAGCTTGCCGCGCTGGCCCGCCTTGCCGCCCGCGCGGAGGGCCCGCGCGTCGTGCTGGGGATGGGCGCGGCGGGGCTCCCCACGCGTCTCCTCTACCGGCGGCTCGGCTGCCTCTGGACGTACGCGTCGCTCCGGCCCGGGGCGGAGTCCGCCTCCGGCCAGGTCCCCGCGCGGGTCCTGCGGGACGTCTACCGCGCCGACCGGTGCGGGCCGCGGACGCGCGTCTTCGCCGCGCTGGCCGGACCGGGAGGCCCCGGCGAGGTCCCGCTCCTCGTCAACCGCGCCTTCGCCGCCCTCGGCGTGGACGCGATCTGCGTTCCCCTGCCGCTTCCGGGGCTCGACGGCTTGGAATCGCTTGCCGATGCGCTCGGGATCGAAGGGATGATCGTGGACGGCCCGCACCGGGACGCCATCCGGCCGCTCCTGCACGGGTCTGGCCCGTCCACGACGGCAAGCGGCCCGATCGCAACGGTGACGATCCGGGACGGCCGGTGGCGCGGAGACGTCAGCGACCCCGGCGAGGCGTCGTCCCTCGGTCGGGTCACGGCCGCGTGGAACGCCTGGTTCGGGACGGCCCTGCCCGATGCCGTCCTGGCCGGACTGAGGTAGGTCCCGGGGGCGGTTGGGAGCACCGCCCCCCTGGGGCTGGACGGCTTCAGGAAAGATCGGAATCCCGTCCCGCCTGCGCCGGCCTCCTATGCTGGTTTATCAAAACCAGCAAACCTTCGCTGTCCCTGGTTTGTCGAATAGTGCAAACCCGGAATCGGGGGATGACGGCGGGAACACGGCCGAGGTTGTTGTCGCGTCTTCTGGGCGATTCTCCGTCTCCGTCAGAATTTCCGGAGCAGCTCCAGCAGCTGCCGATCCAGCTTGTGCCCGTGCCACTCCTCGTACGCGATGTCTGTCCGTCCGGAGTCGAGGATCCCGAAGGTGCCGCGGAAGTTCCAGAGGGCGTAGCCGATGCCGTGGCCCTTCAGGACCTCCATCACGTCGGCGAACCAGGCGGTGAAGACGGCGTAGGGTGTCTTGTTGTAGCAGCCGCACTCGCCGCAGTGCGCCCCGCCCCCGTTCCGGACGAGCTCCCCCCACGGCGCGTAGAGCTTCTCGAGGTCGGCCCGCCCGCTCTTGACCGAGCCGTCCTTGTTCTTCACGGGCCACGTCGGCTCGGGGAAGCTCGACTTCCTGTCCACCCACGGCGCCCGGTAGTGGCTGATCCCGCCGGGCCAGTAGGCGTGCACGCTCTGGCCGACGCCCGCCGGGATCATCTCGGTGACCACCTCCTTGCCGACGCCGAGGCCGTCGATGAGGATCGTCCGCTCCGGGCTCTGCTTCCGGATCACCTCCGTGGCGCGCGTCATGACACGGACGTAGTCCTCGCGCGACATGTATCCCGCTTTCACGCCGGGCGCCTCGTTCACCAGGTTGAAGCTCAGGACGTCCGTCGGGACGCCCCGGTAGCGCGTCGCGAAGAGATCCCAGTGATGGACGAAGGCGTCCTCTGCCCGCCGGTCGCTCCAGAGGACGAACGGCTCGCGGTCCGGGTTGTTGATGCAGTAGCCGGGCGCGCGGTGGAAGTTGAGGTTGACGTGCAGGCCGTGCTTCCGGCAGAGCTCGACGGCGGCATCCACCTTTGCCAACGTCGCCTCCTTGATCCGGGTGACGTCGTCCGGCCGGAGCTTTTTTGTCTGCTCCCAATCGGAGTCGATCCAGAGCCAGTAGTCCATCGGGAGCCGGACGAAGTCGAAGCCCCAGTCCTTCATCCAGCGCAGGTCGTCTTCCTTGAGCGTGCAGTCCCCGGTTTCGCCGGAGCTGAGGGCCTGGAAAAAGTTGACGAGGTTGAAGCCGCGCCAGCGGGGGAGGGCGTTCTTCGACGGTGCCGCCGCCGCGGGCTCCGCGAAGAGCCGCGTTCCCCGCGCGAGGGCACCCGCCGCGCCGACTCCCGCCATCGCCAGCCCGCGCCGACGCGTGATGCCCATGCCCCTGATCCTCCTTCAGCCACGTCCAGATTAACCGGTCGCGCCTCGCCGGCGAGTCTAGAGCGACAGGCCGGGGGGTTCAAGCAATGTTACAATAAGTAACACGCAACCCATGGACACGGGGTCCTCTACCATCCCAGGCATCCCGCCGACCTCGAGAGCCTCCTCCGGGGTGTCGGGCGTTTTGTCCGTCGCTTCGAGTTGCCCGATCCGCAGGCGTGGCGCGAGGTGGCCTGCGCGATCTGACCCCGCCCGCCTCCTGGGAGAGATTTTCCGGCCATCGCGACAAGAGCTGCGACCGGGAAGGACGTCGGTTCAAACGACGTCCGGGCATGAATCGGGGGCCGATTGAGCAAGGCCTTGTCCTGAAGTACAATCGCGCAACGCGGAGAGGCCCGGACGATCCCCCTTCAAGGATCCCTCCATGATGGCGCCCCGCTGCTGCCGGCTGTTTGCCGTCCTTGCGCTGACCGTCTCCGCAACCGCCTCCGCCGCCCCGCCCGGCGACGAGCCCCCCCGGATCCGGCACATCGACCTGATTCACCTCACCCACACCGACCTCGGCTTCACCGACCACCCCGTCGTCTGTCGCGAGATGCACCGGCGCTACCTCGACATCGCCCTCGACGCGATTCTGGCCACCCGCGGCGCCCCCGACGAGGCGAGATTCCGCTGGACCGCCGAGGCTCTCGTGTCCGTCGCCGACTGGTGGGAGGCCGCTCCCGAGGACCGTCGACGCGAGTTCCTCCGCGCGATCGAGGAGAGCCAGCTCGAGATCGCCGCCCTCCCGTGCAACCAGGCGCCCTTCCTCGACCAGGGTGAGTGGGACACGATGCTGCGCTGGGTCCCGGACGACCTTTGGCGGCCGTGGCGGCCCCGCACCGCCATCCAGAACGACGTGAACGGCCTGCCGCGCGCCGGCGCGATGCGGCTCCTCGATCGCGGCGTCCGCTTCCTTATCATGGGCATCAACGGCGACAGCGGCGGGTCGCCGTTTCCCGTCCCCTCTGCCTTCTGGTGGAAGATGCCCGACGGCCGCCGGATCCTCGTCTGGCAGGGTCACCATTACGCGGGCGGCTACGACTTTTTCCACGCGGGACACTGGCGCCGCGGGCCCGTTCCCGCCGCCGCCGACACCCCCTACCGCCCGCCGCGTCCCGGCGAGCAGTACGCTGCCGACGAGGCTTCCGTCCGGCGGGCTCATGCGATCTGTGTGAAGCGCCTCCGCGACCTCGCGCGAGGCGGGTACCGCTGCGCCTCGCTCATCCTTCCCACCACCAACC
>CAYUME010000608.1:0-3758 GCA_964445475.1 uncultured Planctomycetia bacterium | reverse complement strand
AGTGCTTCAGGGCGTCCGGCTCCATCCCCACCAGGTGCCGGACGTAGATCGAGGCCAGGAAGAAGTGGGCGTCGGCGTCGCGGGGATTCCCCTCGAGGAGCCGCTGGAGGTCCCGGGCGGCCAGCCGGTAGAGGTCGGCCCACCGGTACTCAGCGAGCTGGTAAAAGGCCACGGCGCGGTTGTAGAGGGCCTTGGAGAAGGTGGGCATGATCCGGATCGCCAGGGTGTATTCGTTCACCGCCGCCTCGCCGTGGCGCAGGTCGGCGTCCCGGCGGAGGCGCTCCAGGTGGAGATTCCCGAGCTGGTAGTGGGCCTCGGCGAGCTCGGGGTGGATCTCGAGGGCGGAAAGGTAGGCTCCCTCGGCCGCGTCGATGTCGCCCTGCCGGCGGGCCTGGTCCCCCTCGCGGAGACGGGCGTCGATCTCCCGTCGCTCGTCGGGGGTGAGGGTGCCCGGGGCGGATGGGCCGCCGGCGCAGCCGGCCACGAGGGCGAGGACGGCCACGACGCATCCGGTGCACGCACGGGATTGGAGTCGCATCGTCGTCTGTTCTCCGAGGGGTCCGGCCCGGCGGGGCCTTCCGTCGCGGCGAGCGCGGGTCCCGCTACTCGCGCGGGTCAAACTCCCAATCCGGCAGGTGCCGCTTCACGTCGCCGGGGGTGATCATCCTGAGCTGCGCCTGCTCGAGGCGCGACATCTCGCGGAGCCCTTCCGCGTCGCTCACCACGAAGGGGGTCAGGAAGATCATCAGCTCGGCCTGCTGCTTGATGATCTCGTCGGTCCGGAACAGATAGCCCAGCAGCGGGATGTCCCCGAGGAGGGGGATCTTGTTGACGGTCTTGTTCTCGATCTCGCGGATGAGGCCGCCGATCACGACGGTCTTGCCGTGGGGGACGGCCACGGTGGTGTCGGCGAAATTCCGGTTGATCACGGGGGAGTAGACCCCCGGCTGGATCTCCACGCTCTCGGAGTTCGGGGCGAGGGTGGAGACCTCGGGATGGACGGTCATGGTCACGAGCCCGTCGGGATTGATGCGGGGGGTGACCTGGAGGATGATCCCGATGTCGCGGCGCTGGATCGTGTTGATCTGGTTCCCGTTGTTGTCGTAGCGGGTGCTGACGACCTCGGGAATGTCCTTGCCGACGTTGATGGAGGCCAGCTCGTTGTGGAGGGCGAGGATGCGGGGCGTCGAGAGGACCTTGAGCCGCCCGTCCTTGTTGAGGGCCTGCAGCCGCAGGTCGACCTCGTCCCCGGCGAGCCGGTAGAGGAAGCCGGAGCCGCTGGGCTGGACGGCGCTGAAGTCGGCCCCGAAGTTGGTGCCGAACCGCTGCGTCTGCGTCTCGCCGTTGATCCGCCACCCGTTCTCCCAGTAGCCCTGGACGCCGAAACGGAGGGTGTCGTCGAGGGTCACCTCGGCGATGAGGACCTTGATGAGGACCTGCTGGCGGACCTGGTCGAGCTCGGCGATCAGCTTCCGGATGGCGTCGAGGTTGCGGGGGGCGGTGCGGATCAGGACGGCGTTGCTCTCGGTGTCGGATCGGACGTCGACCTGGCCGCTGACGCCGCCGGGGCCGGACGCGGACCGGCTCTCGGCCTCCGGGTCCTCGACGGCCGAGTCCGTGGGCGCCCCGGGGGCCAGGCGGAGCCCCTCCGCCGCGGGGTCGGCGCCGGGGGCGGCCGGAGGCTCCTCCTCCGGGTCCCCGCCGGGCGCCATGCGGGAGAAGCTGCCGGTGGACCCGCCGAACGAGGAGCCGCTGCTGCTGGTGCCGGTGCGGGTGCCGCTGCTCGAAGTGCCGGTGCGGGTCGTGCCGCCGGTCGTCGTGGAGCGGCCCGTCGTGGCGGCGGACGTCCCCCCGCCGCCCGTGCTGCGGAGCAGCTGCTGGAGGACGGTCGCCACGTTGTCGGCGCTGGCGTTCTTGAGGGGGACGACGACGGTGCTCGACGCCTCGGTCGGGTCCCCGTCGAGAGCCTTGACGAGGAGGTCGAGCTCGCGGAGGTTGTCCTCCGTGGCGCGGAAGATGAGGGTGTTCGTGCGCTCGTCGGCGGTCACATCGAAGGAGTCGGAGGGAAGGGAACCGGTGCCGCCGGCGACGCCCGAGCGGCTGGTGGTGGCCCGTCGGAGGGCGCCCTGCACGAACGTCTTGTTGATGATGTCGGCCGTCACCACGGCGTCGGCATTCTTGAGGCGGTAGACGCGAACCTTCATGAGGCCGGCGATCTGGGAGTCGAGCCCCTCGATGATCTCCTTGACGAGGGTCTGATACTCCTTCGAGGCGACGACGATGACGGAGTTCGTGCGGGGATCGGCGGTGACGTCGAGGTTCTGGTTGGGGAGCATGCCGCCCTGGCGGCTCTCCGGGGCGCTGCGCTGCTGGAACATCCGGGCGAAGCGCTCCTGGGGGGATCCGCTGCCCCGGCTGCTTCGGCTGCTGCCCTGGCCCGACGACGACGTCTCCGGCAGGATCTCCTTGATGATGCGCACGGTGTCCGCGGCGTCGGCGTGCTGGAGCATGTAGACCTTCACCTGGAGGAGGTCGGCCATCTGGACGTCGAGCTTGTCGATGACCTCCTGGATGAGGGTGTGGTACTCGTCGCTCGTGATGGCGATGACGCTGTTGGTCCTTTGGTCGGAGGCGATCTGGATGGTCATCCGGGGGGTCGGGTCCAGGCTCTGCGACTCCCCGCGCCCGCGGCTCCGGTCGCCCCCCTGGCCGCCGAAGAACATCTGCCAGGGGTTCGTCATGCCCGAGCGGGAGCGGCTGGAATCGTTCTTGCCGAAGATCTCGTTCAGGACCGCGGCGACGGTCTGGGCGTCGGAGTACTTGAGGAAGTAGATCCGGATGCGCGCCGCCTCGGTCAGCTGCTTGTCCAGCTCCTTGATGATCTTCACGAACCGGTGCACGCTCGCGGAGGTGTCGGTCAGGACCAACGTGTTGCTCCGCGCGTTCGCCGCCAACTCGCCGGTCTTGGAGGCGACGTTCGTCAGCTCCTTGAGGATCTCGGTGGCGACGGCGTACTTCAGCGGGATCACCTGCGTGATGATCGTGTCGGAGAGCTTGATCTGGTCCGGGTCGCTCCCGACGAAGATCTGGATGTTCCGCCGTTTCGCCTCGTCCACGTCGACGATCTTCACGATCTCCCCGAATCGGAGGGTGGTCAGCCCCTTGGGCTTCAGGACCGAGTCGAGGAACCCGAGGACCTCTCCGGCCGGGATGCCCTCGGTGCTGACGGCGGTGACGGTCCCCTCGATCTTCTCCCGCGCCTCCTTGATGAAGGTGACGCCGATCTGTTCGCTGACGTACCGGAGAAGGCTCTCGATGGAGGCCTCCTTGAACTGGAACTTGATGCGGGCGTCGGGGTCGTACACGCCGGTGCGGCCCGCGGGGGGCTCGATCCGGCCGGGCTCCTCGGTGGCCACCGTGGCCGGCTTCGGCGCAACCACGCCCGGCTTCGGCGGGACTTCGCCCGGCTTCGGGGCGGCAGGGGCCCCGTCCGGCGCACGGGCCGGGGCCGGCGGCCCGCCCGGCCTCGCTTCATGGCTGTGATCCGGCCCGCGCCCGGGGGGCGCCTCCATCTCCTCCATCGGCGGAGGGATGGGGATGGGAATCCCCCCGTCAGGGATCTCGTCCTGGGCCGCGGCGCGCGGCAGGGCCGGCAGCGCGGCGGCGAGGACGGCGACCAGCGCGAGGACGCGGGGCATGGCGACGGCTCCTGACTGGTTCGCAAGAGAGATCCCGGACGTTCTGTCCTTCCGCGTCGT
>CAYUME010000607.1:0-3762 GCA_964445475.1 uncultured Planctomycetia bacterium | reverse complement strand
CTGCGTTCATCGGCGGTTTCATCCCCTCTGTGTCGAGTTGTGGGTAATGGTGAGGGGGGGGGGCTCACCTTTACCCACATCTCTGACCCGAGATTCATGACCATGCTCTGTGCCTCCTGGACAGCCGATATATGGAGTAGAAGCCCGCGACGGGTTTGGGCCCTCTATTCCCCCGGAGGTACTCCATGGCCGGAGTCTTTTTCCCCCGATAAGGAAGTCGATCGATTCGTGGAGGAGGAGTTCGGAGACGTACATCTGGGCGATGCCCGCCTGAATCGGCGATTGCTGAAGACCGTTGCCAATCTCGCGCGAGACCCCGGGTGGAGCATTCCGCACGCTTCAGGGACGTGGTCGGCAACCAAAGGCGCCTATCGGCTGTTCAGTCACGCAGCCGTCTGTCGGGAGCGTGTCTTGGAAGGTCACATTCAATCCACCGTGGCTCGGGTCCGCCAGGAGCCGTTCGTCCTGATTCCCGCGGACACCACCTACCTGAATTACACGCACCATCCGCGGACGCAGGGGTTGGGCAAGATCGGAAATCGCAACGCGCAGGAGCTGAAGGGCGTTCTGGTGCACAGCGCGTTGGCCATCACGGCCGGGACCCATCGCGTGCTGGGACTGCTCGATCAGCAAGTGCTCATCCGGGAGGAGTATTGTCCTCCGGATGAGGACAGCCGCCAGATGCGCAAGCGATCCCGCGAGAGCCAGAAATGGCTGACGGGCATCCACCGGGTCGGGAAAGTCCTGGGAGATCTGCGTTCGGCCCTTTTTGTTTTCGACCGGGAAGGGGACATCTTCGAGGCCGTCGAGACGCTTCAGGATGCCGGCGCTCGATTTGTCATCCGGGCCGCCGTCGACCGGCGGTTGGAGGATTCTCCCCTCTCGTATCTCTTCGAATCGGTCCTGGCCGAGCCCGTACGTGCGCAAAAGGAGATCGTGATCCCGGCCGGCGGAGGACGGAAGGAAAGAGAAGTCCTGGTCCGTCTGCGAGGCGGCGCCTATACGGTCCTTCCTCCCAAAGCCCGAAATCGGTCCGGTGAATCGCGTCGGGTCAGCGTGGTCTCGATTCGGGAGGAGCAACCATCGCTCGGCGAAGATCCGGTTGAGTGGGTGCTCCTGACGAGCGAGCCGATCGAGACCCCCGACGATCTGCTCGACATCATGAATCACTATTGCGGCCGCTGGAAGATCGAGGAATGGCACAAGGCGCTCAAGACGGGATGTCGGATTGAAGCAAGACAGTTGGAAGAGTGGAATCGGCTGGATGTCTTGTTGGGTGTGTTTTCGGTCCTGGCGTGGAGGCTTCTGGCGCTCCGGGATGCCGCCCGCGAGGATCCCGAGGGCCCCGTGAAAGATCTCTTGTCACCGGCCCAGAGTCGCATTATCGAGAAGATGAATCCCTCGATGGGGACACATCCCGGAGCCCGCGATTACCTGCTGGCGGTTGCGAAGCTGGGCGGATTCCTCGGTCGAAAGCGGGACGGAAACCCCGGCTGGATCACGCTCTGGCGTGGACTCTCACGACTCAACGACATCGAAGTCGGTTTCAACCTGGCCCACCCGGCTGGAGATGTGGGTAATGGTTAGGGGGGGGGGGGGGGGGCCCCGCATGGGGGGGGCCGTGCCGGGGGCCTGACAGGCCGGGGCGGGGTTTTTGGGCACCCCCCCCCCACCCCCCCCGCACGCCCCGGCCGGCCCCCCCCGCCCCCGCCCGCCGCCCCCCCCGCCCCCCCCCCCCCCCCCCCCCCCCCCCCCCCCCCCCGGGGACGTGCCGGGGCGCTGACAGGCCGGGGCGGGGTCTTCTGTCAAGCCCCCGCCTCCGGCCCAGAACGCGCCGGCCGATCGCCTAGCGGATATACACCTTCCCCGCCCCGATCGCGCCGATGATGCTCGCCCCCCCCTGGGTGGCGATCGCCGAGCCGAAGAGGTCGTTGGCGATGACGCCGGGCGGATCCGGGTTCAGCAGGGAGGCCATGTACGCCCCCGAGACGCCGTTGAACTGGTAGACGATGCCGACGTCGCTGATGGCCCCGCGGTCGTCCCCCGTCGCCCCCACGAGGATGTTCGTCCCGCCGGAGGCGACCGACGCGCCGAAGTTGTCGTTCGCGTCGGGGCTCGGATTGTCGAGGGCAAACTGGAGGAGGCCGGCCACGTCAAAGACGTAGACGGTACCCGAATCCGTCTCGGTGGTGTCATCGAAAGGCGCCCCAACCACGACCTTCCCGCCGACCGCGGTGACGGACGTCCCGAACTCGTCGCCGGCGTCCGGGAAGGGGTTGGGGATCGGGGTCACCAGCGTCCCCGTCACCCCGTCAAGGAGATAGACCGAGCCGGCCTGGGCCACCGCGCCCGTCCCCGGGTCGGGATCGTCCTTGGGGCACCCGACGATGACGGTCGTTCCCGTGGCGGCGACGGCGATGCCGAACTGGTCGTTGTTGGTCGGGAAGGGGTTGAGCAGGGTCCGGAGGACCGCCCCCGACAGGCCGTCGACGAGCACGACGGAGCCCGCCTTGATGACGCCGCCCGGGCTGTCGTTCGGGACGCCGATGGCGAAATCGGCGGCCCCGTTGCCGTTCACGTCCGCGACGCCCGCCACCGAGGCGCCGAACAGGTCGTTCCCCGTGGGGGACGGGTTGGGGATCGGGGTGTAGGTGTCCGAGGCGTAGGTGTAGAGGTAGGCGATCCCGTCGCCGGTCGCCTCGCCGGAGGCGCCGACGAGGATCTTGCCGCCCGAGACGGCGATGGCGGAGCCGAAGTTGCCGTTCGCGACGGGCCCGCCCGGGCTGGAGAGCGTCCTGAGGAGGGCGCCGGTCGCCCCGTCGTAGAGGTAGGCCTGCCCCGCGTTCGTGACGGCGTCCTCCGTCGCGCTCGGCGCCCCGACGAGGAAGTCCGCCTTCCCGTCGCCGGTCACGTCCCCCATGGCGAGGGTCTGGCCGTACTTGTCGGCGCCGCCGGCCCGGCCGGGGTTCGCGAACCCGTACTGGAGCACCGTGATCGAGACCGTCCCCGGGGCCGACGTGTCGCCGCCGGAGGCGACGGTGAACGTGAAGCTGTCGGGGCCAAAGTAGTCGGCCGGCGAGGGCGTGTACGTCACCGCGCCCGTGGCCGCATCGAAGCCCGTGAGCGTGCCGTGGGCGGGCCCCGTTTCGATCGCGAAGGTAAGCGCCGTGCCCTGCGGGTCGCTCCCCGTCAGCGTGATGGCGACGGCGGTGTTCTTGACCGTCGTGACCCACTGGTCGTAGGCCACCGGAAAGTGGGCGGGGACGACCGTGGTGAAGCGGAACGGCGCGTTCGTGGCCGTGAGCGTCCCGGCCCCGTTGACCGCGATCACGCGCCAGTAATAGAGCGTCATGTTGGAGAGCGTGGCCGCCGGGACCGCGTGCAACGTGGCGTCCGCCGCGAGGGTCGCGTCCTCGTGGACGATGGCCGTGAAGTCCATGTCCGTGGCGATCTGGACCGTGTAGCCCGTCTCTCCCTCCGCGTCCGTCCAGGTCAGCGTCGGCGTCAACGACTGGCCGGTCGCGGCGTCGAGCGGGGTCAGGAGCACGAAATCGCCCGTCGGCGGCGAGCCCGGATCGTAGGCGATCGTGTGGTCGGTGCTGGTGGAGGCCAGGTTGGGGTTGGTATAGGTGCCGGTGTCGTTCGCGGCCGCCGCGGGGATGGAGGCGACGACGTCGCCGGCGCCCGTCATGCCGCTGACGGCCACGTCGTAGGTCGTCCCGTCATTCGGGGCGATCTCCGCGACCACCGCCGTCGTCGCGC
>CAYUME010000606.1:0-3765 GCA_964445475.1 uncultured Planctomycetia bacterium | reverse complement strand
GAGATGGAGACCAGGCAGAGGACGCCGAGCAGCGTGTCCGACAGGATGACGACCAGGGTGAGCAGTCCGGCCAGGACGGCGAGCAGAAAGAGCATGAGGCTCGGGCGGATGGAGCGCATCAGCGCCGTGCAGACGAACCGGAAGACGAGGAAGAGGAGCATGGCGCAGATGTGATAGATGCCCGCCACCGTCAGCGCGTTCATCTCCTTCTCCGGATCGACAAGGCGGATGGCGCGCACGAAATCGCTGATGCCGCTGGACTCGAGCAGGCTGACCAGCGGCTTGCCGTCGCCCCGCTCCACGATGGCCGAAATGTAATGGATGGTGAACGTCCAGACGCAGATCTGTGCGGCCACGTAGAAGAACTGGGCCACCACGCCGAAGAGGTAGTGCGGGTTCCGGAAGAGCCGGGCCACCGTGGGCCCAAAATCGATCCGGGATCCGGCGTCCGACGCGCGCGGCATCGGCACCAGCGCGATGGAGACCCACAGCACCATCAGGCAGAACGCCAGGATCACGTACGGCCCCATGATGGCCGACATCTCCTCTCCCTGGATCGCACGCAGCGCGTCCGGCGCCATGGCCTCGCGCTGGGCCTCCGTCGCGGGATTCATGCGCGGCAGGATCAGGAATCCGGCCATCATCATGCCGATGACCGAGCCGACGGGGTTGAAGGATTGCGCCAGGTTCAGCCGGCGCGTCCCCGTCTCCTCGGCGCCCATCGCGATGATGAAGGGATTGCAACTGGTCTCCAGGATCGAGAGGCCCCCCGCCAGGATGAAGATGGCGCCGAGGAAGTAGCCGAACGCCATCGCGCGGCTGGCCGGGTAGAACAGCAGCGACCCGACCACGAACAGGCCCAGTCCCACCAGCACGCCGGTCTTGTAGCTGAAGCGCTTGATGATAAACGCGGCGGGCAGCGCGAGGCAGAAATAGGCCCCGTAGAATGAAAACTGCACCAAGGCCGACTGGAAATTGGACATGCCCGTGAAGATGCCCTTGAAGGCGCGCACCAGCGGGTCGGTCATGTTGTTGGCCAGACCCCAGGCGGCAAAGCAGGTGGTCAGCAGGACGAAGCAGAGCAGGTATTTACGGGGGACAACCGGTTCGTGGCCCGAGGGGGTCGAGGTTTCGCTCATGGAGATCCCATCCCTCCAGGTTGGATCCGCGGCCATCGGGCGGCGCGGCCCCGCTCCTTGGAAACGGTAAACGTTAACGTTTAAGCGCGACTATAACCCCCGTGTTCGGGAACTGTCAAGATGTTTGCTCAGACGTACACCGGCCCGAGGTAGGCGCACGCCCGGAAGTCGTCCCCCCCGAACCGGTCCCAGAGCGTCGGCCGGAAGATGGCGTCGGCCGGGACGTTGTGCATGTCCACCGGGATCCGCAGCATCGCACAGAGGGTCACCAGGTCCGCCCCGATGAGCCCGAAAGAGTTCGCGTCGTGGTTCGGGCCAATCCGGGACATGTACTCGAAGGAGGTCATGCCGCGCGGGGCCCAGTAGGTCTCGGGCCAGGTCGCGTCCGTCACGCGCGAGATGTGGTCGGCGACCTTCCGCGGCAGATCCACGGTCTCGCCCTCCACAACCGAGCAGGTGAGGAGCTCGCCGACGGCGTTGCAGCGATAGGCGGTCATCGGGACGCCGCCCGGGGTGCGGTAGTGGCTGGAGAGGCCGTCGCCGGGGAAGTACTCGAGGTTGGCGGCCATGTAGGTCGTGCCCTTGACGGCAGCCTCGATGAGGCGGGCCTGGAGGGCGCGATCGGCGCGGAAGGCGCGCCAAAGCCCGGCGACGTCCAAGGCCTCGCCGCCCTTGACCAACGAGAGGGGGTCGAGGGCGAAATCGAGCGCTCCCGCACCCGAGTTCCGCTTGTCGATGATGCCGCGGGGGATGAGCCTCGAGACGTCCACGCCGGTCGCCTTCTTGACGCTCGCGGGCGTCCAGTTCGTCCGGATGTCGGCGAAGAGCTGGGGGGCGCCGGTCAGGAGCGTGGCGGCGAGCATGCCGATGGCGTTCTTGCTGTCGTTCTCCGTCGCCACGACGTACGGGGCGCGGAAGCCGTTCCAGTCGAAGGAGCTGCAGAGGACCGACTCGGTCAGGTCGTAGTTCGGGTAGAGGTCCGTCCACATCCGCTGCCCCTGCGTGCCGGCCGCGACGGCGTTGGCGCCCTGCGCGAACTCGACGTCCGCCTGGAAGCCCTGCTTCCGGCCGACCGCCGGGTCGGCCAGCCGGGGGTTGCCGACCATGAGGTCCCGGACGATGAGGGTCATCTTGCAGCACTCGCGCACCAGCGCGTCGTTTGCGAGCGGGCGCTTCCCGCCCCCGAAATTGACCTTGAACTTCTTCACGAAGGCGACGGCCCGCTCCGGCTCCTCGTGGTCGTAGAGGCCGCGCTCCATGCGGCCTTTCACGCCGGCCATGTCGTAGGAGACGGTCCCCATGCCGAGGTAGTGCTGCATCAGGTTGCGGCGGACGTCGGAGCCGATGATGCCCATGGAGACGCCGCCGACGGAGAGGTAGTTCTTGCCGCGCATCTCGAGGACGGCGGCGGCGGCACGGGCGAAGCGGAGGAGCCGGGTCGCGACGAAGGGGGCCAGCGGCCCCTTCTCGTCCTCGAGATCGGGCGAATAGACGCAGAAGATCGGGCGCCGCTTCTCGTCCATCGCCGCGGTGAAGGCCTTCAGCCAGACCGCGCCCGGGCGGTCGGTCTGGTTGAGCCCGTAGGCCGCCTGCGGCCACTCGGTGCTCCCGACGCCCAGGCAGGCGCCCATCAGCTCGTCGGAATAGGCCCAGCTGCGGCTCAGCCAGATGTTGGCGCCGACGCCCTGCTCCGCGTAGTACGCCTGCGCGAGCGCCGCCGTCCGCGCGCCGTAGACGATCTCGGGGGCCACGACGACGCGGACCGGGGTGCCGTCCGGCAGCGCCACGTTCCGGGTGATCAGGTCGCACACCTTCTCGGCCATCTTCCACGTGCCGGCGACGTTCGACTCGTAGGCGCCCGTGCGCCCGTCGGCGACGGGGGTGAGGGCGATCGTCGGGATGTGCCCGACAAGGGCCCGGGGCGCGGCGCGGAAGGCGCGGACGGAACGGGCCAGGGCGGCGAAGTCGGGGACGGAGTCCGGGCGCGTCGTCTTCATGGGTCTTCCCCCATCACGGGAACCGAGGAAACGGTCGGGATCGGGGGGGATTCTACCCCGCCGGAAGGCCTTCGCCAATGCACAAAACAGGAAAAATTGTGTCCTTTTCAGGACGGAAGGAAGGAGTTGGCCGCGGCGCGCCGGGGCGCTCTCAAGCGAAACGCGCGCGCCGGTAGCGGCCGGGCGTGGTGCCGGTGTGCCTTTTAAAGACGCGCGTGAAGTAGTACCGGTTGGCGAAGCCGAGCGCGTCCGCCATCCGGTCGATCGACGGCTCCCGCCCCTCCAGCCTCCGGCAGGCCTCCCGGATCCGGACCTCCGTCAGGTACCGGTTCGGCGTGCTGTTCATCCACCGCCGGAAGGCGCGGACGAGGCCGTCCGCGATCATGCAGGCTTCCCGCGCCAGCTCCGGGTTGCTCCAGGCCCGTCCGGGGTGACGGTTGATCTGGGGGACAGGGCGTCCGGCGCCCTGCGCGGGGTCACGACCGGGGCTTGGTCGCCGGCGGGGTCCCGGCCGGCTTCGCGGCCTCGGCGGCCGCCGACTCGATCTGCTGCGCCAGGACCATCGCCCGCTTCTGGGCCTCGAGCTTCCGGCCGCCCAGCTCGAGGTACCGGAGGTAGTGCTTCAGGGC
>CAYUME010000605.1:0-3766 GCA_964445475.1 uncultured Planctomycetia bacterium | reverse complement strand
CCGATCGATCCCATCTGGCTGGACTGGAAGGCAACCAGCTTGCACTGCGACAAGGTGATGTTGTAGATCAAGGCCTCCACCAGCTTCAGCGGTGCCAATGCGTTGGTACGGATCAGGTCGAGCACGCCATCGACATGGATGTTGCCCAGCGACTGCCCGGCCTCGCCACGCGCGCCGGCATTGGCCAGCACCAGGTCGATCGGGGTATCGGCCAGCGCCGCCTTCAACCGGGCTGGCGCGTCCGGTTCATCGGCGTCGTATTGCAACACCGTGAACTTGCCGGGGTGGGCGTGCGCGAGGCGCTTGAGTTCATCGGCCGACTCGGGGTCGCGTGCGGTGGCGAAGACCTCGATGCCGCGCTGCGCGAAAGCCTGCGCGTGCCCCAGGCCACTGCCCCGGTTCGCGCCTGTGATCAAAACGTTTTTCAGGGTTCTAGCCTTTCGCGTTGAAGGCGGGTAGGACGCGGCCTGCGGGAGGGAGGATGCGGAACCCCGTTCGGATGGACGCCCGATGGAGTTCGTCTACGTCGTCAAGCGCTACGACCTCTTCGACCTGCATTTCCCGCACGGCTTCGTGTCGGGCACGGAGCCCGGCGGGGGCTGGTCGCGCGACGTCCTCCTGCAGCGCATCCGCGAGCGCGGCTTTTTCGTCGAGCGGCGCAAGGCCGAGGAGGACTCCTCGTTCAAGCAGATCATCCCCTACTGCGTCGTGCGGCACGGGAGCGACGTCCTGCTCCTGAAGCGCCTCGGAAAGCAGGGCGAGAAGCGGCTCCACCACAAGCTGTCCATCGGCGTCGGCGGCCACATCAACCCCGTCGACGGGTCCGGGGACCTGCTGGACCTGGGGTGCGAGCGGGAACTGGCCGAAGAGCTGGCGATCGGGTGCCGGCACGCGAAACGGGCGGTCGGCTTCATCAACGACGACGCATCGGCGGTCGGTTCGGTCCACTTCGGTGTCGTCTACCGGGTGGACTTGGAGACGCCGACGGTGGAGGTGCGGGAGCAGGAGATGATGGAGGGGCGCCTGACGGCGGTGGCGGAGTTGCGCCGGATGGCGGCCGACGGGGCCAACTTCGAGACGTGGTCCGCCCTCGTCCTGGATCGCCTGGAGGACGTGCTGTCGGCCTGAAACGAAAAAATCCGCCCGGGGGCGGATTTTCGGGTGGACCTGATGGGATTCGAACCCACGACCTCTGCAATGCGAATGCAGCGCTCTCCCAATTGAGCTACAGGCCCGTGCGAAGGGCCTTTATAGTCGTCCACCGGAGGGAAGTCAAGGCAAAGCCTTGACCAGTCAGGAGAACGGTCATGACCCTGCCGATGCTGGCCGCGGCGTCGATCTCGGACTACATCAAGTGGGATCTGATCGGGGTCTGCGCGCTCGGGGCGGGCTGCGGCATGCTCCTCTGTTTCATCCTGGAGAAGCTCTTCCGCTCCAAGAAAGCGGAGAACCTGCGGGCCTTCATGGTGGGGACGGGATCCGCCTTCGCGATCCTGATGCTCTACCGGCACGACCCGGTGGTCACCGGGATCGCCGTCGCCGTCGGTGCGGCCATCGGGGTCTTCGCCGTCGCCTTTCTTCTGAAGATGGTCCACTGGCTCACCAAGGGGAAGGAAGACTAGGGCATGAAGATCGGCATCGGCGGCCCCCAGTTCGGCGGGAAGTCCACCCTCTTCGCGGCCATGACGGGGCAGGCGCCCGACCCGGCGCGCGCCTCCGGCGCCGCCGGCGTGCTCGCCCGGGTCGCCGTCCCCGACGCGAGGCTGGACCACCTCTCCTCCGTCTTCAAGCCGAAGAAGCACACGCCGGCCCAGCTGGACGTCGTCGATTTCCCCGGGTTCGAGATGGGCGACGCCAGCGAGCACAAGCGGCAGATCTTCGCCCAGTACCGGGAGACGGACGCCCTCGTCCTGGTGGTCGGGGCCTACGGGGAGGGGGAGGGGCTCGCGAAGGCGGCCGAGACGTACGACGCCGTGAAGACCGAGCTCTTCTTCGCCGACCTCGAGATCCTCGACAAGCGGATCGAGAAGCTGAAGGTCAGCGTGACGAAGCCGACGAAGACGCAGGAGGCGGAGAAGAAGGAGCTCGCGCTCCTCGAGCGGGTGCGGGCGGAGGCGGAGAAGCGCGAGACGCTGGCGGGGATCCCGCTTGACGCGGCCGAGGAGAAGCTCCTCCGGAGCTTCTCCTTCGTCAGCCAGAAGCCGACGATCGTGGTGCTCAACGAGAAGGAGGCCCCGTCGGGCGATCCGCCGCCGGAGGTGAAGGCGCGGTGCCCCGGCGCGGTACGCCTCTCCGCCCAGCTCGAGCGCGAGATCGCCGAGCTGCCGCCCGCCGATCGGGAGCCCTTCCTGAAGGACCTGGGGCTCGCCGAGCCCGCGGGGCATCGGATGATCCGCGAGATCTACGCGCTGCTCGGCCTGGTCTCGTTCTTCACGACCGGCGAGGACGAGTGCCGGGCGTGGACGATCAAGGCGGGGGACAATGCCGTCGCGGCGGCAGGGAAAATCCACTCCGACCTCGCCCGCGGCTTCATCCGCGCCGAGGTCTACAACTATGAGAGCTTCAAGGAGCTCGGCTCCGAGAAGGCCGTGAAGGCGAAGGGGCTGCTGCGGATGGAGGGGAAGGACTACCTGGTGAAGGACGGGGACGTCCTGCACATCCTGTTCAATGTGTCGGGGAGATGACAAGCCGGCCCACCCATCCATTCGAAACCCCGGGGGGCGCGCGGGGGCGGTCGATCACACGTGCGGAGGCGATTGCGGGACCGGGAGGGACGGACGACGCGGATCTCAGCGGGACGGGCGTCGTGACGTGCGGGGTGTTCGGGCGGCGGTGACGGAATCATGGCGCATTCCCAGTCCTCCCCGGATGATCATACAACTATGTCGTCATATTATTACATGAGGGTGTTACTGGATGATGGTATTACTGGAGAGGGGGATCTCCGGGGTCGGGGAGGATCAACGTGGGCGTGGAGGCGAGTCGGCGCGAGCGGCGGCGGAGTCGGGCGACGGCACAGACGCCGGACGCAAGGCCGGCGCCGAAGAGCCACCAGTCGTAGCGCGCGGGGTAGATCACCGGCTTGTCCAGGGCGGCCGTGCCGACGTTGGGCTCGAGGAACGTCCAGAGGATCAGCGCCGCGCCGCCGAGGAGGAGCCCCCCGTCCAGGAGCCCCAGGCGCGGGGGAGGGGCGGCGCGAGGACGGAGCGCGAAGGCCAGCGCGATCAGGGCCAGGGCCACGAGCATCGGCGCGAGGACCGGTCCGACCCAGGGGGCGGGGAGGAGGAAGAGGATATCCGGGTCGAACAGCCCCTCGGGCCAGCCGATCAGGACCTTGAGCCAGGCGTAGTAGAAGATGTCCCAGACGCCGAAGACGTAGGCGAAGGCGGCGAACTGGTCGCGAAGGCCGCCGCCGGCGAGCCGAGCGACGCCTCCGATCATGACGACCGTGGCTGCCTCCCGGCCGAGTTCTGTGATGGCAAGGCGCGTGTCGATGGGTTGAAGGGGGAACCGGAAGCCGTCCGGGTGGAAGAGCTCGCGGAGGTAGACGACGACGGCGGACTCGAGGAAGGCCATGGCGACGGCGAAGACCGCGAGGGTGATGCAGGGGAGGCGGGGTGCCGGTGGGGTGCCAGTCGTCACGGAAGCCTCCGGGCGGCGAGGAGTCCGAGGGGGTAATGTGCGCCAAACGAGGTGTCCGATCAAGGGTTACGCAGTCGGGCGTTTTGGTTTGCAGAGCGGGGCCGGGCTGAAGCAGAGTGGCGCC
>CAYUME010000604.1:0-3767 GCA_964445475.1 uncultured Planctomycetia bacterium | reverse complement strand
ATCTCGCCGCCCTGGTCCCGGATCCGCGCGTAGACCAGGTTGAAGCCGCCCAGGACGTCGATCGAGCCCGGCGTCAGGACGGGCCCGATCCGGGTGGCCGACTCGCGCAGGCGGCCGTCGCGGTGGGGGGCGCGGTCCTGGGCCTCGCCCAAGGCCTCGTCCACCCACTGCGCCATGGCGTCGGCCACCGCCTCCTCGAGCTCCCGCGGGATCTCCGAAAGCTCCCGGTCCACCCGGGCGATGCCCTTCTTCAGGAGCGGCAGGTCGAGGCTGAGGAAGGGCTTCTTATTCATCGCCGGGCCCGAACTCGTCGGCCGGCACCTTCGTGCGCGTCCGGACCAGGTCCGCGCGCGCATAGCCGGCCTTCGAGAAGAGCAGCCGCGCCTCCGAAACACCCTCCACCCGGAAGACCTCGCCCGTCGGGCGGACGACCAGGTCCTGGTCCGTGAGCTCCGGGGCCTCGCCGCGCAGGAAGAAGAACGCCCCGTCCGTCATGCGCTCGGCGCCGTCCTTCGACCGGATGAGCCGGCGCTTGAAGTCGAACCGGCCGCGCAGCCGCAGCGGCCCCCCGTCCTCGGGGTCGAGCACCTCCTCGTAGGCGACGTCGTTGCCGCGCCCGCGCGAGACGGGCCGGCGCAGCGTCACCCGTTCGTTCATGAGCCTGGCGAACATGGCTCTCACCCGAAGATCGACCCCGGATCGCTCGACCCGTCCAAGGCGCGCGCGACGACGCCGGCGGCGTTGACGGTCGGGACGAGCGAGTCGAGCTCGCGCCGGGCCCCGGCGGGCAGCTCGGACGTATCCGGCGCGCCCCCGGGCCCGGTGAACGCCATCGACTGCCCGAGGACCGACACGGTCGAGACGCCCTCGGCCTGGAGCTGCTTGAGCGCCGGGGCGTCGTCGGCGAGCTGGAAGGCGCAGAACTCGATGAGGGCGTTCTGGACCGGGAGGGGGATCTCGCCGGTCTTGTCCACGCCCCGCGGGAACCGGAGGCGCTGGCCGGCCACCTTCGGCGGCCCCCAGTCCCGGTAGCGGTCGATGAGCCGCGTTCCCCGGACGAGGAGGCCGACCCGGCGGTCCTCCTCGAGATCGTCCCAGGCGTCGAGCGCGTCCGGGCAGCCCTCCATGAGCTCGTCCGCCGCGTCGAGCGTCAGGTAGCTGTTGGCCGAGGCCCCGGAGGGGGTGGCGTCGATGTCCATCGGTCCCGGTCCGGCGAATGCGGCGGAGGGCGGGGGGCCCGGTCAGCCCCCCGCCCTGCCGCCTTGTCCACACTGGCCGCTGGTGAGGCGGTCAGGCAGGGATCTAGAAGAGCACCTTCGCGGTGGCCAGCGCATCCGGGATGCGGATCACCGGCATCCGCACCTCGCCGGCGAAGAGCTCCAGGCTCGCCGGGTTGTACTTCGTCCGGGTGAAGGCGAAGCGGCCGACGACCTCGGACATGCCGCGCTCGTCGTCGTCCTGGACCATCTCGGAGCCGACGCGGAAGTAGCCGATCTCCTCGCTGGGCTCGGGCAGGAAGATGGCCTTGTCCCGGTCGATGTAGTACGTCACCGCCCCGCCGTCGGGCTTGTAGGTGGCGTCGTTGACGATCCAGGAGAGGCCCTGGAACTCCCGGATCATGCCGGAGCGGGCGTACTCCTCGGCCATCGCGGAGCCCGCGATGAGGTTGGTGATGACGTCGTTCTTGAGGATGGCGGCGATGACGTCGCTCCCCACCATCACGGTCCGGAGCGTGTAGCCGCTGTCCTCGGCCACGCGCTTCTTGATGTTCTTGATGTCCTCGATGAGGTCCGCCCCCGGATCGTCCCAGGAGACGGGGATGTCGGCCCCGACCTTGCCGTTCTCGAACTTGTGGCTGTCCGAGAACTTGTAGTCGATGGCGTGGGCCATGCCGTCGATGGTGACGGCCAGCGCCCCGTGCAGCGACCGCGAGATCATGTACTCGTCCTGGCGGTCGAGGAGGCGCCGCAGGGACAGCGTCTCCTTGGCGACGCGCCGCTCGGCCGCCCGCTCGCGGTCCTCGCCGCCCTCGCGCCGGAGGTCGAGGAGGACGTTGCCGGGGATGAAGGTGGACTTGAAGGTCCGGATGAGGTTGGCGGACTGGTGGCCGATGACCTCCATCTTCCGGGTGCCGGCCGGGGAGAAGGGTCCCTCGAAGGTCCCGACGTCCCGGGCCGGGCGCTGGATGTCCCAGGCGTGGTGGGTGCCGACGTCCTCGTCGCGGGGGAGGATGCCGAGCCGCAGGAGGGGGAGATCCCCCACCTTGTAGGCGTCGATCATGTCCTTCAGGTTGGTCCGCCGGAGCATCTGGATGTCGAGCATCGTGGTCTCTCCTCATTGTGGGTTCCGGGTCTCGTCGCTCACCATGTCCCTGCCTGCCCGCCCCGGATCCCCTGCGGCGCTTTCGCCTGCTACTCGAACTGCACCAGCGGCAGCACGGCCTTGATCGCGGCGATCGTCGGGGCGTCCGCGGTCCCCCAGAGGATCTGGGCCTCCTCGACGAAGCCGTGGATGAGGCCGCTTCCGGCCTTGTCCTGGCGGGTCGCGTTGACATCCGCCAGAGGGATCGTCTCCATGAGGATGACCGCCGCCTCGATGTCGCCGACGGCCGGGGCGCTGGCGTGGCCGACGTCCACGTACTTGCCGGCGAGCAGCCCCGCCTCGACGCGGACGAGGGCGAGGCCTCCCCGCAGGACGGACTCCTTGCCGACGTTGGCGATGTCGTCGGAGTCCTTGTCGATCTTCACGCCCCGGACCACGATGTGGCCGGTGTTCGTGAGGAAGTTGCGCGACTCCATGACCTGCTCGTCCGAGATGCCCGGGAGCTGCCCGAGGCCGATCTGGGGCTCCATTGCGTTCCTCCATCGCTTGGGTTTACGGGTTCGGGTTCAACGACGGCTTCTCACGGCATCCGCCACCGGGCGGGTCTATTCCTCCTTCACGCCCTGGACCTCGCGGGCCAGCGCGACGGCCTTCTTCTTGCCCTCCTCCCGCTCCTTGACCTGCTCGCCGGAGATGGGCACGAACTGGCTGAGCCGCTGCGCCTTCCCGAACTGCTCCCGGACGTGGCCGAGGATGCGGGTCACCGCCTGGTGGAGGTTGGCCGCCTTCTCCTCGAGCTTCGTCCCGTCGGCGGAAAGCGCCAGCGCCTTCGGCGTCCCCGCGTGCGCGATCGAGAGGACCAGGCGCAGGTCCTCCTTGAGCGCGGGCGGGAGCGTCCCGTCCTTCACGTACTGCTCCGTCTCGGTCTCGGCGCGCGACAGGCGCTCCTTCGTGCGGTCGAGCTCGACCTGCTCGAGGCGCGCCCGGAGGGCCACCTTCTCGGGGTCGGTGTCGGAGGGCTTGGCGATCTCCGCCAGCCGCCCGTCCTCGCCGAGCTTGAGACCCCGGCCGGCCAGGGCCTCGTTCACCTGCTTGCGCAGGGCGGCGAGCGCCTGGGCGTCGGCGGCTCCCGGCGGGGGCGCGCCCGCGCGCTTGGCCAGGGCCCCGGCGATCGCCTCGACCGGCGCGTCGTCCGGAAGCCCCAGCGCGGACAGCGCGAGCCCTCCGGCCTTGAGCGCCTCCAGCAGCATCTTGCGCGGATCCACAGCGGCTCCTTTCCCCGCCGGTGCCAGGTCTTCCGGCACCAGCAGAAACACGGACTGGTTTCCCGAATCGCCCTCGACCGTCGAGAGCTTCATGAACTCGTTCTGGCCCGGGATGACCGGATAGGGGGTCGCGCAGACGTGCGTGATCACCTCGGGGTACTGGTTGCCCTTCGAGTCCTT
>CAYUME010000603.1:0-3768 GCA_964445475.1 uncultured Planctomycetia bacterium | reverse complement strand
GGCCTCGACGAAGACGGTCCTCGTCACGCGCGCCACGCTCGGCCCCTCCGAGCGCGACCTCGTCGCCCGCTTCTGCCGCCTCGCCCCCGGCGCCGTCCATCTCGTCCACGAGGCCGTCCACGACGGCCCCCGCCGCGCGGCGTGGAGGGCCCTGTACGGCGCCGACGGCGAGGTCCTCCCGAACTTCTTCGCCGCACGCGTGATCCTGAGCCTCGACTCGGACTTCCTCGGGACGGACGGCGCGGTGCTGGAAAACACGCGCCATGTCGCGGCAAGGCGGGCCCTCGACGAGGCGCGCCCCGCCGACGCGGCGATGAGCCGGCTCTACGTCGTCGAGTCGACGGTGACGGTGACCGGCTCCAATGCCGACCACCGGCTGGCGCTCAAGCCCTCCGACATCGCCCGCTTCGCGCGCGACCTCCACGCCGTCCTGGCCGGCCGACCGGCGCCCGCCGACGGCCCCGGCGCGGCCTTCCGCGACGCCGTCGCCGCCGACCTGCGCGACGCCCGCGACGCCGCTGCCGTCGGAGCGCCCGCCGCCCGCGGCGCGGCGCTCGTCGTCGCCGGCCCGCACCTCCCGGAGGCCGTCCACGCGACCGTTGCCCGGATCAACCACCTCCTCGGCGCCCCCGGCATGACGGGCGTCTGGAATCCGGCCCCCCGGACCCTGCCCGTCACCCCGCCGGCGGAGGTCGCGAAGATCCTCGAGGCCGGCCCCGACGTCCTGATCCTGCTCGGCGTCAATCCCGTCTACGACTTCCCGGGCGGCGGATTCGGGGATCTTCTCGGGAAGGCGCGGCTGACGATCGGTCACGGGACGGGGCTCGACGAGACGGTCTCCGCGTGCGCGATCAAGCTGCCGTCCAGTCATCCGCTGGAGAGCTGGAACGACGCCGCGCCGCGCATCGGCGTGGCCTCCCTCGCCCAGCCCGTCATCGCCCCGCTCTACGCCACCCGCCAGGAGGCGGAGTCGCTCCTCCGCTGGGCGCAGGCGCTCGCGCCGGAGGGGGACGCGCTCCAGGCCTGCCGCGACTTCCATGACGTCATCCGCCTCCGCTGGGGGCGCGCGGCGGTGAGCGAGGCCGCGGCCGTCGACGCGCAGCAGATCGAGCGGGACCGCCGCGCGGCGTGGGAGGAGGCGCTGCGCCAGGGCGGGCGTTTCCTGGTCGACCCGTTCGCCGTCGGGATCGTTCGCGAGGGGCCCTTCCCGAAGCCCGTCGGCGATCTCGACCAGGTCCCCGCGCCGCCCGATGCGGCGGCGGACGGCCTGGAGCTGGTCGTCCGCCCGCATGTCGCGCTGCACGACGGCCGTTTCGCCAACAGCGCCTGGCTCCAGGAGCTCCCCGACCCGGTGACCCGCACCGTGTGGGACGACTTCGCCGCCCTGGGCCCGGAGACCGCGAAGCGGCTGGGCGTCGGCGAGGGCGACGGGGTCTCGGTCCGCGCGGGCGGCACGGCCGTCGCGCTGCCGGTCCTCGTCCAGCCCGGCCAGGCCGAGGGCGTCGTCGCCCTGACGCTGGGACGCGGGCGGACGCTCGGCGGCGAGGTCCTGAGGGCGGCCGGCGGCGCAAACGTCGCCCCGCTCCTCGGCGCCGCCGCCGTCCAGGTCGCGAAGGCGCCCGGAGGCCGCAGGCCCGTCCGCCTCCAGGCCTTCCGCGCCCAGCACGGCCGCGACATCGTCCTGGACGGGACGCTCGAGGCGTACCGGACGGACGCGAGGTTCGTCCGGAAGCGCCGGCCGCCCGCCGACCCGCCCGACCTGTACGAGCCCTTCGACTATTCGCAGGGCCCCAAGTGGGCGATGGCGATCGACCTGAACGCCTGCACCGGCTGCGGGGCCTGCGTCGTCGCCTGCCAGGCCGAGAACAACGTCGGCGTCGTCGGCCGCGACGAGTGCGCCCGCCAGCGCGAGATGCACTGGATCCGGATCGACCGGTACGAGGAGGCGGACGGTCGCGTCCACCACCTCCCGATGCTCTGCCAGCACTGCGACCACGCCCCCTGCGAGACCGTCTGCCCCGTCTACGCCACCGCGCACAGCCCCGAGGGGCTCAACGAGATGACGTACAACCGGTGCGTGGGGACGCGGTACTGCGCGAACAACTGCCCCTACAAGGTGCGGCGCTTCAACTTCCTCCGCCGCCCCGCGGGCGCCGACCGCGCCGCCGTCCAGGAGCTGGCCCGCAACCCGCAGGTGACCGTCCGCGGCCCGGGCGTGATGGAGAAGTGCACGTTCTGCGTGCAGCGGATCACGGAGGCGAAGTTCCGCGCGAAGGCGGCGGGGAAGGCGCTCGCCGGACTCGCCGTGACGCCCGCCTGCGCCCAGGCCTGCCCGGCCCGGGCGATCGCCTTCGGGGACGCCAACCCGGCGGACGGCGCGATCGCGAAGGCCCGCGCCTCCCGCCGCGGCTTTCACGTCCTCGAGATGCTCAACGTGAAGCCGAATGTCACCTATCTCGCCCGGGTCCGGAACCCGAACCCGGCGCTGCGCCCCGCGGGCGAAGGGAGGTCCGGATGACGGACGCCCTGCCCGCCGCCCTGGCCCCCGAGCCGCTCGTGACCGGCGCCGTCGACGCCCGCCGGGTGGACGACGACGTCTTCCGGCCCGTCGAGTCCTTCCCGACGGCGCGCTGGTTCGCCGCCCTCGCCGTCGCCGGCGGGCTGGCCACCCTCTTCCCGCTCTGCGTCGGGTGGACGCTCTACGAGGGGATCGGGGCGTGGGGCGTCCACCGGCCGGTCGGCTGGGGCTTCGCCATCATCAACTTCGTCTTCTGGATCGGGATCGGCCACGCGGGGACGCTCATCAGCGCGATCCTCTTCCTGCTGCGGCAGCGGTGGCGGACCGCCATCGCCCGCTTCGCCGAGGCGATGACCGTCTTCGCCGTCTTCGTCGCCCTCCAGTTCCCGCTCATCCACACCGGCCGGCCGTGGCTGGCCATGTTCTGGCTGGTCCCCCTGCCGAACGACCAGCTCGTCTACCCGAACTTCCGCTCGCCGCTGGCCTGGGACGTCTTCGCCGTCTCGACCTACGGGCTGGTCTCCGTCCTCTTCTGGTACACGGGGCTGCTGCCGGACCTCGCCTCCGCGCGCGACCGGGCGAAAAGCGCGGTCCGGAAACTCGCCTACGGCCTCCTCAGCCTCGGCTGGAAGGGATCGGCCCGGGCGTGGTCCCACTACGAGAAGGCCTACCTGATCTTCGCCGGCCTCTCGACCCCGCTCGTCCTCTCCGTCCACAGCATCGTCTCCTTCGACTTCGCCACGAGCGTCATCCCCGGGTGGCACAGCACGATCTTCCCGCCCTATTTCGTGGCCGGCGCCGTCTTCAGCGGCTTCGCGATGGTCGCCACGCTCATCGTCGTCCTCCGCGCCGTCTTCCGGCTCCACCACCTCGTGACCGACGGCCACCTCGACCGGATGAACCGGATCCTCCTGACGACCTCGCTGATGGTCGCCTACGCCTACGCCGTCGAGGTCTTCATCGCGTGGTACAGCGGGAACCTCCACGAGCGGTACGTGATCTTCAACCGGGCCTTCGGGACGTACGCGTGGGCCTTCTGGATCATGGTCGGCTGCAACGTCCTCGTGCCCCAGCTCCTCTGGCTCCGGGCGTTCCGGCGGACCGTCTGGCTCCTCTACCCGGTCGTCCTCCTCGTCAACGTCGGCATGTGGTTCGAGCGGTTCGTCATCGTCGTCACGAGCCTCCACCGGGACTACCTGCCGTCGAGCTGGGGGGACTACCTGCCGACGGCGACGGACCTCGGGCTGCTG
>CAYUME010000602.1:342-3772 GCA_964445475.1 uncultured Planctomycetia bacterium | reverse complement strand
ATTCAGACCTGCGGCCGAGCCGCCCGCAATGTCGGCGGTGTGGTGATCCTCTATGCCGACACCATCACCGCGTCCATGGCGGCCACCATCGAGGAGACCCAGCGCCGGCGCCGGATCCAGAGCAGCGCGAGGGGCGCCATCAGGTCCAGCCCGATCGAGCCGCACTTTCCGCCCCCGCTCCCGCCCCCTCCGCCTCCCGCCGGCGGCGCGTACGACACCGTGACGGAGGCGGTACTGTTGTTGCCGAGGGTGTCGAACGCCGCGATGGCGATCGGGTTGTCCCCCGGCGCCAGGGGGGCCGACGCCGTCCAGTCGGTGCCCGCGAGCGAGCACGTTCCCGACCCGCCCGTTGCCGCGTTCGACCACGTGATCGCGGCGACCCCGTCCCCGTCCGCCGCCGTGCCGGTCACGGCGAGGGGGGTGCCCGGGACGGACGCGGGCGGGGTCGCGACGGTCAGCGTCGGCGGCGCGTTCGCGCCCGCCGTCAACGTCGCCCAGCGCTTCGTGGAGCCGCTCCCGCCGGAGGTGTTCGCGATCGTCACGACGTCGGCGTAGGTCCCGGCCGACAGGAGGTTCGCCGCCGCCCCGACGATCGAAGCCGTCACCGTCGCGGAGGCTCCCGACGCGAGCGTCCCGCTCCCCGGCGAGACCGTCAGCCACCCCTGGGTGCAGGAGGCCGTCCAGTTGAGCGGGGAGGTCCCCCCGTTTCTCATCGAGTAGGCCTGGCTGGCCGGGCCGAACGGCCCGCCGGTCTGGCCCGACACGATGAACGGGCCCGTCGGCGTCACGACGAGATCGGAGGCGCCGGCGACCAACAGGCTGACGGGCCGGATCGTGCTCCCCGTCCCGTTCGACGTGTTGCGGAAGAGGACCGTGTCGGCGTAGGGCGTCGCCGAGCCCGGGAGCACGTTCGCCTCCGCGCCGGCGATCGAGACGGCGACCGTCGTCGAGGCTCCCGCCGCCAGCGTGCCGCCGGACGGCGCGACGCCGACCCAGCCCGTCTGCGCCCGGGCCGACCAGTCCATCGCGGCGGAGCCCGGGTTGGTCACGGTGTACGACGCGGAGGCGGGAGTGAAAGGCCCGCCGGCGCCGCCGGAGGCCGCGAGCCCGCTCGCGGGCGTCACCTGCACCGGTCCCGGGCCGCTCGCGTTGACGGTGACGACACAGGCGTCGTAGGCCACGGCATGGACGCCGTCGTCGGCGCTCAGGCGCAGCGTGTAGGCGCCGGGGGCGCTGAAGGAGGCGTGGGTGGCGGCCGCGGCCGGGTGGGTGAAGGTCACGGTGCCGGGGCCGGCGTACGCGGTCCAGGTGACGGTCAGCCCCGTCCCGGTGACCGCCCCGGCGAGGTCCGCGCCGGCGGCGAGCGTCACCGCCTGGTCCGGCCCGGCGTCGGAGGTCGGCGCCCCGGCCGACCGCGGGCCTTCGGCCGCGCCCGTGGTCTGGATCACCTCGAACTGGTCGATGGCGAGCTGGTTGATGCGGTCGAAGCAGCCGGCGGGGAAGCGGTCGTCGGGGCAGATGGAGACGGAGAAGAAGCCGCCGTTGTCGGCGACGATCGCGCCGTACTTCTTGAGCGCCTTGGCGACGGCCACCTCCTGCTTCGTCCATGTCCCGGGGACGGCGAAGGAGGCCTTGAGGCGGAAGCGCTGTCCCATGGCGGGGTAGTTGACCGAGGTGGCGGGGAGGGTCGAGGCGAAGTGCGTGGCCGGGTAGATGTATTCCCGCCGCGTCTTGGCCACGACCAGGCGCAGGGCGTGCTCGACCATCCCTCGCTCGCACTCGTCGTAGCGGACGAGGGCGCCGAACATCGGGAGACCCGCCGCGTCGGCCGAGGTCCACCCCGCCGGACGCAGCGTGTTGGTCTTGAGGTCGAACTTGGCGTCGTTGGAGGCCTCCCAGGCCGGGGTGTTGACCGTCAGCCGGGCCTGCCACATCTCCCAGATGAACCCGGCGCCGGGCATCACCACGATGGCGTGCCGGTCGCCGCCGGTGTTGTTCACGTCCCGCTGCCATTGATCCAGGGTCAGCGACCCGGTCCCCACCGGCCACGTCTCGACGGGCATGTTGGAGGGGACGGGCAGCGACGCGATGTCCGTCGTCCCCGCCTTGATATCGTCGGACTCGTCCGGGTAGTCGACGAGCTGGACGTCCACCCTCGCCTGGGCGTCCGGGACGAGGACGTAGTTCATCTCGGTGAAGAGCCGCAGCGTCTGCCGGTTGGCCGCGAGGTCCGCCTTGACCTGTGCGACCATGGCGGCCGAGTTGCCCAGGAGGGGGCGCCCGGAGATGTTCTCGTTCCAGGCGCTGGTGACGGGGAAGATCTGCATCGCGGCGACGACCGCGTCGGCCTGGGCGGTGTTGAAGAGGATCGGCGTGGAGACGGTCGGGGCCGGCCCGAGGATCCGCCCTTCGTGGTTGATCCGCTCGGCGGCGGCGGGGAGGGCGAGGGCGAGCAGGACGAAGGCCCCCGCGGATATCGGCAGTCGGAGCCGGGTCGGTCTCCAGATACGATGCATCGGGTCTCCTCCGAAGCGGCGTCAGTCGCGAGCCAGGTCCCGGATCCGGGCGTCCCGGATCTCGATCCGTCCGCCCCGCGACACGTAGAATGCGATGGCGCCGGGGGCGTTCACGTCGCCGCCCTCCCCCGGCTCGATCGGGACCTTCCGGCCGTCGAGCGTCGCCTGCAGGGACGGGCCGCGGGAGACGACCTTCAGCTCCCGCCAGGCGCTGGGACTCTCGATCGTCAGCTGCGCGAAGAGGGCGTAGCCGTGGACCTGGAACTCCGCCAAGCGCGTCCCGCCGACGCGGATCCGGCACGCCAGCTCGAAGTCGCCCCAGGCCCGCTCGCTCTCGATGCGGGCCACGGCCCCGCCGGGGTCCTCGCCGACGACCGTGCCGTCCTCGACGCGCCACCGGCCGCGCGTCGCCCGCCAGCCGGCCAGGTCCGTCCCGGCAAAGACGTCCGACCAGCCCGGCGGCGAGGCGGCCGCCGGCGCCGGGATCGTCCGTGCAAACGGCGCGGGCCCCTTCGCGGCGACCGCGAACTGGCCGGGCCCCACGTCCGCCCCCGCCCGGTCGGGAAGTCGCGTCAGCCGCACGCGCCCCTCCCGCACCTCGAGCCGCGTCGCGTCGGTCGACACCGACAGGGCGAGCCGCGTCCCGAGGACCCGCGCCTCGGCGTGCGGGGTGGCAAAGACCAGGCCGCGTCCGGGCGCCTGCCGGACGACCTCCGCGGCGAGCGCGCCCCCGTCGAGGCGGAGGCGCCGGCCCGCCGTCTCCTCCGCGATCGAGGCGAGCGACGTGTCCCCGCCCAGCTCCAGGCGCGTCCCGTCCGTCAGCCGCACCTCGGCGCGCGAGGCGGCGCCGACGGTCTCGATCCCCTGGCCCCCGACCAGCCCCGAACCGGGGGAGGCCGGCGCCCGTGAGGGGC
>CAYUME010000602.1:0-332 GCA_964445475.1 uncultured Planctomycetia bacterium | reverse complement strand
CGCCGCTGGCGACGACGGGCGCGGTGGGGCGGTCCGGCGGGGCCAGCGACGGGGGGGCGAGTGGGAGGGGGACGGGAGCGGGAACAGGCGGGGGCGGCGCGGCGGGCGTTTCGGACGGAGTCCCCCGGGACGACGTCGCGGGCAGAGGCTCGGGGACGACGGGGGGCGGCGCGGACGGCGGCCGGGGCGGCTCCGCCTCCGCTCCCGTTCCGCCGGTCTCGCGCGGGGCGGTCGGGGCGGGCCCCGGGACGACGGGCCCGACCGCCACCGCGACGGGCTCCGCGACCGGTGCGGGCGCCGGATCGGCCACCGGGCGCCGCGAGACCGACCAG
>CAYUME010000601.1:0-3773 GCA_964445475.1 uncultured Planctomycetia bacterium | reverse complement strand
TCAGCAACACGCAGATGGAAGATGCGGAGGCCGACTGCACCTTCCGCGTCGCGTCTCGCCGGCCACACTTCTGGCATCCCGACACCGGTGAGGTCCGGCCGTGCACCGCTTACGAGCGCGTGCCGGGAGGGATGAGGCTGTCGCTGCGCTTGCCGCCCGCCGGCTCGGTGTTCGTCGTGTTCACCGGATCCGCGCCCGAGGCCGCAACGCGGCCTGTGGCGAAGGAGGACGGCACGCCGCGCGAGACGCACGACATCACCGGTCCCTGGGAAGTCCGTTTCCCCCCGAATGGGGGTGCACCCCCATCGCTTCTCTTTGAAAAGCTCGTTTCCTGGACCACCCTCCCGGACGATGGGGTCAAGTATTTCTCCGGCACCGCGACCTACCTGAAGGAATTCGAGGTGCCGGCCTCCATGCTGGCAGATGGCCGCCGCCTGGAACTGGACCTCGGCCAGCTCCGCAACGTCGCCGACGTGACGTTGAATGGCAAGCCGCTCGGGATTCTCTGGAAGCCGCCCTACGCCTGCGACGTCACCGGCCTGGTCCGCAGCGGCAAGAACGAGTTGAAGATCGAGATCACCAACCTCTGGGCCAACCTCCTGGTCGGCGACGCGAAGCTTCCCCGGGAGAAGCGCGTGACGCGCATGACCCAGAAGATGCCGGTCGGCGGCCCCCTCGAATCCGGCCTCCTCGGCCCCGTGCAATTGCGCACAGCGGAGCGTTCGCGGTAGACCTCCAGCGGGTCGACGCCGGCACCGGGCTGCGCCCGCACCCCTGCGGGCGCGGGTGTCACTCCCGGTCTGCGGCGTCGGCCTCGCGCGAGCGCCGGGGCGCATCCGGCGCCCCGGCCGGACAAATAGTGCATCGAATCGGTCATTCTGTCCATTTCCGCCGCCCCCACCGGATGCTACAGTTCACGGTATCCGCGGGGTGGTCTGCGCCTGCCGCGGCGGGGGAGAACCCATGAACCACGTCGAGCGCTTCCGCGCCGTGATGGACTTCCAGCCGGTCGACCGCCTGCCGCGCTGGGAGTGGGCGATGTGGTGGGACCAGACCATCGAGCGGTGGCACGGCGAGGGCCTGCCGGCGTCGCTCCCCTACCACCGCGTCTTCGACATCGCCCGCCACTTCGGCCTCGACCCCTACCAGCAATTCTGGTTCAGCACGACGGACCCGACCATCGAGGCGACCCAGCACCACGTCGAGGGGATCGTCTCCACGATGGACGACTACCTCCGCGTCCGCCCCCGCCTCTTCCCCTCCCACGCGCAGGCCATCGCGTCGATGCGCCCGTGGGCGGACCTCCAGCGCCGCGGCGAGGCCGTCGTCTGGTGCACCCTCGAGGGCTTCTTCTGGTTCCCGCGGACCCTCATGGGCTTCGAGAAGATCAGCCTCGCCTTCTACGACCAGCCCGAGCTCCTCCACCGCATCAACACCGACCTCCTGGACTTCAACCTGCGGCTGGTCGACCAGATCCTCGACGCCTGCGTCCCGACCTTCATGACGGTCGCCGAGGACATGTCCTACAACCACGGCCCGATGATCTCGCAGAAGATGTTCGAGGACTTTCTCGCGCCGTACTACCGCCGGCTCCTCCCCCGGCTGCAGGAGCGCGGCATCCGGACGATCGTGGACACGGACGGCGACGTGACGCGGCTGGTGCCGTGGCTCCAGGCGGTCGGCGTCGACGGCGTCCTGCCGCTGGAGCGCCAGGCGAAGGTGGACGGCCTGAGGCTGCGCGAGCAGTTCCCCCGGCTGCTCCTGGTCGGCCACTTCGACAAGATGACGATGCACCGCGGCGAGGCGGCCCTGCGCGCCGAGTTCGAGCGCCTCGTGCCGCTCATGAAGTCGGGCGGCTTCATCCCGAGCGTCGACCACCAGACGCCGCCCGGCGTGCCGCTCGACCAGTACCGCGTCTACCTGCGGCTGCTGGAGGAGTACACGCGGATGGGCTGACGGGCGGTCCCGTAGGAGGACACCTTGTGAACGCGCGGGATCGGCGCCGTGCTCTGGCAGGACGCGAAGTAGCACATCCGCGCGGATCGGGTAAGATGCGGGTGCGTGCGCCCCTGCGTCGGAGACCCGCCATGAACCGGCTGCCGTCCCTCGTTCTCGGCCTCGTCGCCGCGCTGGGGCCCGCCGCGGCCGCCGCCGGGTCGCCCGCCCCCGGCGGCGCGGCGGCCGACGCCGACTGGCCCTTCCCCGTCCAGGCCGTCCACCGCCCCGGCACGTACTGCTGGGTCCCGGGCAGCGCCTTCACCGAAGCGGACATCGACTGGACGCTCGGGCAGCTGCGGGACACCGGTATCGGCACCGTCCACCTCATCCCCATATACGGCGCGAAAGGCGCCGAGGACCGCACCATCCCCTACCTGTCGCCGCGCTGGATGGCGATGCTCGACCATGCGGTGCGCAAGGGCCGGGAGCTCGGCGTGCAGGTCGACATGTCCACCGGCACCGGCTGGTGCTTCGGCGGGCCGGACCTCCCCGCGGACGCGGTCGACGTGCGGGCCCGGTGGGACGAGAAGAAGCGGGAGCTGGCGATGTCGCCCGCCATGAAGGTCAAGCGCCCCGCCCCCGGCGGCGAGGGCCCCATGATCAACCCCTTCTCCCCCCGCGCCATGCGCGCCTACCTCGAGCGCTTCTCGCGGGCCTTCGACGCGTCGAAGGCCGCCCGCCCCCGCGCCCAGTACCACGACTCCTTCGAGTACGGCGGCGACTGGTGCCCCGAGCTCCTCGACGCGTTCCGGGCGCGCTGCGGGTACGACCTCCGCGACCACCTGCCGGCCTTCTTCGGCGCCGAGACGGCCGACGCCGACCGGATGGCGCGCGTCAAGCGCGACTACCGCGCCGTCCTCGCCGGGCTGCATGCCGAGGCGATGCAGGTCTGGGCCGGCTGGGCCCGGGCGCGCGGCATGCTCACCCGCAACGAGGCGCACGGCAGCCCCGCGAATCTCCTCGACGTCTACGCCCTCGCCGACATCCCCGAGACCGAGATGTTCGGCGCCCCCGACTACCCCCTTCCCGGCTTCCGACGCGACCCGGCCATGGTCCGCGAGGGCGACGCCGACCCCCGCATCGCCCGGATGGCCGCCTCCGCCGCCCACGTCGCCCACCCCCCCGGCCGCCAGCTCGTCGCTTCCGAGAGTTGCACGTGGCTGCGCGAGCACTGGCACACCAGCCTCGCCCACGTCAAGCTCGAGCTCGACGACTTCTTCCTCGTCGGCGTCAACCACCTCTTCTTCCACGGCACCTGCTACTCGCCGAAGGACGCCCCGTGGCCCGGCTGGTTCTTCTATGCCTCGACCCAGTTCAACGACCGGAACGCCTTCTGGCGCGACCTCCGGTTCCTCTGCGACTACGCCGCCCGCTGCCAGTCCGTCCTCCAGGCCGGCGAGCCCGGCAGCGATGTCCTCCTCTACTGGCCGATCGACGACCTCTGGTCCGACCCGAAGGGGATGGCGGTCCGGCTGACCGTCCACGGCTCCGGCTGGATGGCCGGCCAGCGCGTGGGGGCGGTCGCCTCGGCCCTCGACGCGAAGGGCTGGGCGTACGACTTCATCTCCGACCGGATGCTGGAGTCCCTCCGGGTCGAGGGCGGCCGGCTCAAGGCGCCCGGCGGGACCTATCGCGCCCTCGCCGTCCCCGCCTGCCGGCACATGCCGGACGACACCCTGCGCCGGCTGGCCGACCTCGCCGCTGCGGGCGCGACGGTCGTATTCGAGCAGGCACTGCCGCCGGACGTGCCCGGGCTCGCCGATCTCGAGGCGCGC
>CAYUME010000600.1:0-3775 GCA_964445475.1 uncultured Planctomycetia bacterium | reverse complement strand
GAGCGATTACGCGCTGGCCACCGCTGCGGCTCGAGTCGCGCTCGATCCGGAAGGGCGGGCTGACCGTTGACGACTGCATCCGGATGGCCAAGGACAAGTCCAACCCGTTCCGGCTCTTCGGGTTCGGCCACCGGGTCTACAAGTACTACGATCCCCGCGCGAAGATCCTCCAGGAGGTCTGCGAGAAGGTGTTCAAGAAGCTCAAGCGCGCCGATCCGCTGCTCGACATCGCCCGGGAGCTCGAGGCGAAGGCTCTGGCCGACCCGTACTTCATCGAGCGGAAGCTCTACCCGAACGTCGACTTCTATTCCGGGATCATCTTCCGGGCGATCGGAATCCCGACGGACATGTTCACCGTCATGTTCACGATCGGGCGGCTGCCCGGGTGGATTGCGCACTGGAAGGAGCAGCACGACGTGTCCGGGGGGAGGATCGGCCGCCCGCGACAGGTCTACACGGGCAAGGAACTGGTCGATTACGCGACGCCCGACAAGCGGAAGGGATAGGTGTCCCCCCGTCCTCCCCTTTTTCGCGAGGTGACCGATGCGCCCGATGCTGTCCCGCCGCGATCTCCTGGGACGCGCCGCCGTCCTCGGGGCGGCCGCCGGGCTCGGTCCGGCCTGCCGGGCGAGGCCGGCCGAGCCCGCCGGCGACAGCCTCTTCCGTTTCGGCCTCAACACCGGCACCCTCCGCGGCCTCAAGCTCCCTCTCCCCGACCTGGTGGACCTCGCCGCGAAGGCCGGATACCAGTCGATCGAGCCGTGGATCGACGAGGTGCAGAAGGTGGCCGAGGCGGGCGAGGGCGCCGTGAAGGCCCTTGCCGCGCGCCTGCGCGACGCGGGGCTCGCGGTCGAGAACGCCATCGGGTTCGCCCCGTGGATCGTCGACGACGACGCGAAGCGGGCGAAGGGGCTGGAGCAGGCGAAGCGGGACATGGAGCTCGTCGCGCGGATCGGCGGAACGGGCCTCGCGGCCTCGGCGGCCGGCGCCTCCGGGCCGATCCCGATCCCCCGCATCGCCGAGCGGTACCGCGCCCTGCTCGACGCCGGCCAGGCGCTGGGCGTCCGCGCCCACCTCGAGTTCTGGGGCGCCTCGAAGACGCTCTCGCGGCTCGAGACCGTCCTCGATGTGCTTGCCGCCGCCGACCACCCCTTCGCGACGATCCTCCCCGATGTCTTCCATATGTACAAGGGCGGGTCCGATTTCGCGACGGTGAAGCGGCTCACCCCGAAGCTCCTCCAGGTCTTCCACCTGAACGACTATCCCGCGGACCCGCCGCGGGAGACGGTCAACGACGGGCACCGGGTCTATCCCGGCGACGGCGTGGCGCCGCTCGACCCGTTCTTCCGGGACCTCCGCGACACCGGCTTCCGTGGCGTGATCTCCCTCGAGCTCTTCAACAAGGGGTACCTCCAGCAGGGGGCGGAGACGGTGGCGGCGACAGGGATCGGGAAGATGCGGGCGGCGGTGAAGAAGGCGCTGGGGTAGCGGGCCGCGCGGCGCGTTCGGCCGTCGGGGGGAGGATTATGCGGAGCCTTCTGCTGCTCCTGGCGGCGGCGCCCGCAGCGGCCGCGCCGGCCGACTCGCCGCCACCCGGCCGGGTCGTCTTCGCCGAGGACTTCGAGGCGTTCGACCGGAAGAACTGGAGCGACGTCGCCCACCCCGACGCCCTCGCGATCGTCCCGGGCGGGCCCTCCGGGAAGGGGTCGTGCGCGCAGGTCACCGCGACGCTCGGCACGAACACCGGCTCCCATCTCTACAAGATGCTCGCCCCGGGCCTGGACGTCTGCCATCTCCGCTTCTACGTGAGATTCGAGAAGGAACACGAGTACATCCACCACTTCATCCACCTCTGCGGCTACAACCCGCCGACGCGGTGGCCGCAGGGGGGCGCGGGGGAGCGCCCGGCGGGGGACAAGCGCTTTTCGACCGGCATCGAGCCGTGGGGGAACTGGGGGAAGGCCCCGCCGCCGGGGCTCTGGCATTTCTATTCCTACTGGTGCGAGATGAAGGCCGCCCCCGACGGGAAGTTCTGGGGGAACCACTTCGAGCCCGACCCGCCGGTGCCCGTCGTGCGCGACCGCTGGACCTGCGTCGAGGTCCGTTTGAAGTGCAACGACCCGGGGAAGGCCGACGGGGAGCAGATCCTCTGGGTCGACGGGAAGGAGGCGGGGCGCTGGAGCGGGATCCGGTGGCGGACCGACCCGGCGCTGAAGGTGAACGGGATCTGGATCCTGGACTACATCACGGAGAACGCCGCGAAGCAGAACGGGGTGAAGGAGCCGAGGGCGGCGAACCGGCTCTGGTTCGACGACATCGTCGTGTCGGACGGCTTTATCGGGCCCTTGGGCCGGTGATCGTCCCCCGTCCCGGGCCCGATACCGGTCTCGTGAACCCGGGCGGCGTGTCGTCGTGTCATAAACGGGGTAACGTTTGGGTCCTTTCCGGCTATATGTAGCAGCGGGCGTCTCCCCCCGGGGCGCCGTTTCCGGAGCCGGGCGTCCCGCCCGCCACCCTTTTCAGGAGAGGTCGCATGTCCCGGTTCGCCGTCGCTGTCGGCGCGGTCGCCGCGCTGTTCGTGCCGGTCGTCGCGCAGGCGCAGGTGAAACCCCTCAAGATCGGCTACTACACGGGGGGCGGCTACCACAACTACAAGGAGCAGGCGGCCTACATCCCCGTCGAGCTGGAGAAGCTGATCAACTGCAAGGTGGACGTCAAGTGGGAGCGCGAGGCGCTTCGCGACCCCAAGCTGGGCGAGGGGTACGACGTCGTCATGTACAACATCTGCTGGGCGGACGACAAGGACAAGGACGCCGATATCCTGGAGAAGCTTCCCAAGCTGACGTTCGAGGGGAAGCCGACGGTGATGATCCACTGCACCTTTCACAGCTTCCGGTGGGTCGATTCGGCGTGGACGGAATGCGAGGGGCTGAAGACGCGCCACCACGAGGAGTTCCAGCCCTTCGAGATGGAGAAGGTCGAGAAGAACCACCCGATCATCAAGCTCCTGCCCGACGACTGGAAGACCCCGGGGGACGAGCCGTACATCTCGCTGAAGATGTACCCGAACGCCGTGCCGCTCCTCAACGTGAAGACGAAGAAGGGGACGGTGACGACGGTGGCGTGGGTCAATCAGTACGGGAAGGGCCGGGTCTTCGGGAACTCGCTCGGGCACGACATGAAGTCGATCGGGATGCCCGAGTTCATGCAGCTGACGGCGAACGGGACGCTCTGGGTCTGCGACAAGCTGGGCGAAGACGGGAAGCCGAAGAAGGGGTACGGGAAGAAGTAGCGCGTCCATCCGGGCGAGAAGCGGCGGGGGGGGGGGGGGGGGGGGGGCGCGCCCGGCGTGTTGTTGGGGAAACAAAACGCGAGGGGGGGTTATCCTGCTCTCCTTCAGGTCGTATCCGCGTACTCCGTGACGTCGCGCTTTGTTCCCCCGGGGGGCGCCATGCCGGCCTACACCGTCTATGTCCTCCGCTGCCGGGACGGGTCGCTCTACACGGGGATCGCGCGGGACGTGGCGAAACGGCTGGCGGCGCACGCGGCGGGCAGGGGGTCGCGGTGCGTGGCCGGGCGGCGGCCGTTCCGGCTCGTCTACGCCGAGCCGGCCCGCTCGAAGTCCGCGGCCCTCAAGCGCGAGGCGGCCATCAAGGCGATGCCGCGGGCGCACAAACTGGCGCTGGTACAAGCCACGGGGGCACGGAAGGCGCGGGGTTCAAAACGCCAAAACGCCAAGACGCCACGTCCGCCAAGGCGTCGCCAGGATAGCCCG
>CAYUME010000599.1:0-3776 GCA_964445475.1 uncultured Planctomycetia bacterium | reverse complement strand
CCAGGTTCACCGTCTGGTCGAACTTGGTCGTCCCGAACTGCCGGACGAGGGCGACGGCCTCCACCAGCGAATACCGCCGGGTGCGGTCGACGAGCGGCTCCAGCTTCCGGTACCGCTTGCTTCGATGCAACCGCCCTTTCGCCGGCGCCGCCCCCGGTGTCGGTGCTTGCGCCATGACGCCTTCCTCGAATGAGCCGCTCTTCACCGGTCTTAAAAGATCCGCCGAGCGGAACATGGCGGACCTTTTACGGGACGACCTCGATGCCCATGTTCCGGGCCGTCCCCTCGATCATGCGCATCGCCTTGTCGACGTCGTCCGTGTTCAGGTCCTTGATCTTCTTCTGAGCGATCTCGCGGACCTGGGACTTCGTCACCGTCCCCACCTTTTCCTTGTTGGGCTGCGCGGCCCCCTTGACGATCCCGGCCGCCTGCTTGAGCAGCACCGAGGCGGGCGGTGACTTCATGATGAAGTCGAACGTGCGGTCCTTGTAGACCGTCACGATCACCGGGATGATGATCCCCGGCTGCCCTTTCGTGGCGTCGTTGAAGCGGCGGACGAACTCGCCGATGTTGACGCCATGCTGGCCGAGCGCCGGGCCGACGGGGGGGGCCGGAGTGGCCTGCCCGCCGGGGCACTGCAGCTTGATCCGTACCATCACTTCCTTGGCCATGACGGTCCGCTCCGCGAATTCGAGCTCCGGGAAATTACGTCTTTTCGACCTGCCAGTACTCGAGATCGACCTCGGTGGCGCGCCCGAAGATGGTGAGCGTGACCTTCACCTGCCCTTTCGCGGGGATCACGGTGTTGACCACGCCTTCAAAGTTCTCGAAGGGCCCCTCCTTCACGCGCACGGCGTCGCCCCGCTGGAACTCGATCTTGATCTTCGGCTTCTCCGCCGCCACCGCCGTCGCCTCGTTCAGGATCTTCTCCACCTCGTGCGCGAGCATCGGGCGCGGCCGCTTCAGGCCGAGGAAGTCCCCGATCCCCGGCGTCTCGCGGACCAGGAACCACGCCCGCTCGTCCACGTCCCCCTTGTCGTTCGTTTCCATCTCGACCATGATGTAGCCGGGATAGATCTTCTTCTCCCGGACGGACTTCTTTCCGCCCCGGATCTCGGAGACCTTCTCCGTGGGAACGATGACGTTCGTGATCTGCGCCTCGAGGCCCTGGGCCTGGATCCGCTTCAGGAGCGCCTCGCGCACCTTGTCCTCGCGGCCACTCTGGACCCGCAGCACGTACCATTGCTTCAGACTCGACATCGCTCCGCTGTCTCCGACCGCGGGGTTCAGTAGCCGATCCTGAGCCACGTCATCAGCTTGTTGAGCAGCATGTCGACGCCGGTCAGGTACAGGAACAGCGCGGCCACGATGACGATGACCACGACGGACGCCCCCATGTATTCCCGGCGCGTGGGCCAGGCCACTTTGCGCAGCTCGGTCTCCGTCTCGATCAGGAAGTCGGTCCGTTGGGGGTGGTTTACCAGGAGCCGGTATACGACCCAGACCCCATAACAGAACACGGCAATGCTGATCACGACACCCCAGGACAGAGGGAGCGGATCCGCGATGATCGGCCGCGCGAGGGCTTCGACGGTCCCGAAGGCCTTCGTCACCACGAGCCAGGCCGCGACGCCGGCCAGGGCGAGCCCTCCCGTCAGGGCGCCCCACCGGAGGAACTCGTGATCCGACTTCCCGAGGATCACCCCGCGGTAGAGGAACACGCCGGCGCCTATGGCGATCGCCAGGCCCAGCAGCGTGCCGCCGGAGATCCAGATCGGATGGAACCAGGCCGAGCCGGTCGGCGGCAGCAGATACAGCCAGCGGGCGCCGCTCAGCAGAAGAAGCGCCATCGTCCCCATGACGAAGGCCCGGAAGGGCGTCCCCTGGCCTCGCTTGTAGAGATCCAGGCGGAAGGGATTGCGTCCGCCCCCGGATCCGGCCGCGTCCTCGCGACGCTCCGTGGCCATGGGTGAAGACTGGCCTGCCATGTCTGACCCTCGAAACGACGTCACCTGCAGATCGCGGTCCGCGTCGCACACAGGCACGACGACGGCAACGAGGGGATCCCGCGATCCGCTTCGTGGGACGCCCGCGCCATGCGCGGGGCCTTGGGCGGGGAGACCGACGGTGCACGCACCACCGCGCCCGGCACGGTGTTCAGGCACGCATCAGGCACCCTTTCTTCCGGGGCCTGTTCCCCCAATCCAGAGTACAGCCGCCCCTGGCGGCCCGTCTGGCTTCGGAGAACCGGCCCGTTGCCGATTTCGCGCGGCGCCCTCAGGCGACGGGCGGAAACGGCTGGCGCAGGCCAGGAGGGACTCGAACCCCCAACTTCCGGTTTTGGAGACCGGCGCTCTACCAATTGGAGCTACTGGCCTATGGGCCGCGCCGACCTACTTCTTTCTCTCCTTGTGCGGCGTATGCGCGCGGCACGTGCGGCAGAACTTGCGAAGCTCGAGCTTCGCCTGCTTCTTCGTGCTCTTCGTCGTACGGTAATACCGGCGGCCGCACGCCGTGCACTCCATGAAGATCGCGTCTCGGGGCATTCGGTATCGGCCCGCGTCCCCCGGGCGACCGGTCCGACCGCCCGGGATCCTGTCGGTCCCCGGGCGGTCGCCGGATCACTGCCGGTTCCAGGCCGCCTTCGTTCCGCCGTTCCACTGACCACGCGCGCCGCCCAGCGGGGGGTCGGCAGGCTACAGGATCTTCGTCACCACGCCGGCGCCCACCGTCTTGCCGCCTTCGCGGATGGCGAAGCGCAGCTTCTCCTCCATGGCGACGGGCGAGATGAGCTCCACGTTCATGCGCACGTTGTCGCCGGGCATGACCATGTCCGTCCCCTGCGGGAGGGTCACGGCGCCGGTGACATCGGTGGTCCGGAAATAAAACTGGGGCCGGTATCCCGTGACAAACGCGGTGTTCCGGCCGCCTTCCTCCTTGGAGAGGATGTAGGCCTCGGCCTCGAACTTCATGTGCGGGGTGATCGAGCCGGGCGCCGAGATGACCATGCCGCGCTCGAGCTCGTTCTTCTCCACGCCGCGGAGCAGGATGCCGACGTTGTCGCCGGCCACGCCCTCGTCGAGGGTCTTGTTGAACATCTCGATGCCGGTCACCACCGACTTCCGGACTTCCTTGGAGAAGCCGATGATGTCGACGGTGTCGTTCATCTTGATCCGGCCGCGCTCGATGCGCCCGGTGCCGACGGTCCCCCGCCCCTTGATGCTGAAGACGTCCTCGATCTGCATGAGGAAGGGCTTCTCGTTCTCGCGGACCGGAAGCGGAATGTAGTCGTCCAGCGCCTGGAGCAGCTTGAAGACGGGCCCGCACTTCTCGCATTCGTTCTTCGCGCAGCCGCACTCGGCGGCCTGCAGGGCGGATCCGCGGACGACGGGAATCTTGTCCCCGGGGAAGTCGTGCTTCTTGAGCAGATCCCGGACTTCGACTTCGACGAGCTCGAGAAGGTCGTTGTCCTCGACGAGGTCCACCTTGTTGAGGAAGACCACCATCGCGGGCACCTGCACCTGGCGGGCCAGCAGCACGTGCTCGCGGGTCTGCGGCATGGGACCGTCCGCGGCGCTGACGACCAGGATCGCGCCGTCCATCTGCGCCGCACCGGTGATCATGTTCTTGATGAAGTCGGCGTGGCCGGGACAGTCGATGTGCGCATAATGGCGCTTCTCGCTCTGGTACTCGACGTGGGCGACCTGGATGGTGAGGATCTTCGTCTCGCCGCGCTGCTCGCCGCCTTTCGCCACCTCGGCGTAGGACTTCTCCTT
>CAYUME010000598.1:0-3777 GCA_964445475.1 uncultured Planctomycetia bacterium | reverse complement strand
TGTCCCGCTGACCGTTGGGGCCGCTGCCGCCCCCTCCTCCCCGGCAGGCTCTCCGATCCGGTACACGTCGCTTTCGTAGGACGTCCCCCCCACCGGGTACCGGTACCGGACAACCGGCTCGTAGCTTTCCTCGTCCCCGCGACGGTGAATGCCGACAGGCGACCCCACGACGACTCCCTCGGCGACCGGCCAGCCTGTCGCCCGGTGCGCATCGATCAGGATCGAGACACCGTACGCCATCAAGGCCCCGCCGACGGCCGCGAACAGGCCGAGGCAGACCTCGGCCGTCCATTCCTGAGAGCCGGCCCTCGCGCCGCCTCCAGTGGGCCGCTGTCCACCCGGCGCGCCTCGTCAAGGGAGCGGCCGTCCCCCTCTACCGCAACAGGACGTAAAGAACCTGGCTGAGCGCGTGGGTCCCCAGAGCCCAGTAGACCAGCAGGACGAGAAGGTGCAGCGTGCGCGGGACAAGGCGGAACCGCGCGAGCGAAGGGTGCCGCTTAGACAGGGACGAAAATACAGAGGCGAGAACGGTCAGGACGGCCACGACAAGGAAGACGCCCAGGAACAGGTACCCGATGTCTCCCGTCGTCGTGTAGTAGCTGAATCCCCCGGAACGATGGGTTTCGTACGGCCCGTGCTGTGAAACGGCCACGAGCCAGCCGGCAGGCACCATCAGGGCCGTCGCGACGGCCAGGGAGACCCCGTGCCGCCGGACATAGTCGCGCACGCGTCCCCGGCCGTCTCCGGACCCCATGGCGGATGCTTCTGGTTTGTAAAAGAGTGCAAATCCTTCACCGCGTCTTCACGTCCAACGAGATCCGGGCCCCCGTCTCCTTCGTGGCTTGGAAGCCAACCGAGATGTCCCCTCCCTTGAAGCCGAAGAGCTCCTTGTGGGAGGCGAAATCGCCGATGTCCGCCCAGCGCTGCCCGTCCGGGCTGATCTTCATGTTCGAGCTCGACACGAGCAGGTAGAGGTCCCGCGTGAAGACCAGACTGTCCTCCCCCCCCTTCAACTGGACTCCCGTGAAATCGAGCGTGATCCGGACCGGAATCGTCTGTCCGCCCCGGATTTTGAGGACGACATCGCGCCCCGCCTGGATCTCCTTCCCGACCTGCTCCCACGTGTCGGGCCTGTCGAGGCCGTCCGGGACCGGGATGACCTCGCGCTTCGTGCTGTCCATCAGGACAATCGACGAACAACCGGCCAGGACCATCGACAGCGATACGGCCAGGAGTGACGAGCTCACGGATCTGCGCATGGTCCGCTCTCCCACGAGGTGCTTCCACGTGCGGGCACTGTTACGTAAAGTAACACTTTCAAGCAGCTCCGTATACGCCCAATTACACTGCATCTCATTCCGCAGGTGGCACTTACGCCTCCTTTCGATTTCTGGCACGCTATTTGCTTATGCAGGGGCATTGGGATCCAAGCATGCCGAGCCTGCCCTGTGGGCTTGCGCTCCGAGCGAAACGCGGGGCGCACGAGTCGAAGGGCGGCCAGGACCCGCCCCATGAACCTGATTGACGGCCAGGACCCATCCCGTGAACCGGACCCGCAGCCGGAATCCGTCCCAAGGACTTGTCCGGCAGAAGGAGCGCGGCCCTCGAAACCCGACGCAGTACGGGGGTTCCCGCTGCCGGTCTTCCGGCCCGGCCTCGCGATCGCGGTCCCCTTCCTGGTCGGGATCGCCGCGGACGACATCCTCCCCTCGCCCACGATCGCCTTGGCGGCCGGACTGGCCGCCGTCGCCTCCCTGTTGGCGATCTCCTCGATCCTGCGCCTGCGCGGCGCCGCCCTGGGCGCCCTCCTGGCCACGGCATTCCTCGCCGGGGCCCTTCGCATGGACGCACGGCTCGACCTCCCCTCGGACCACATCGCCCTCTATACGCCCTCCTCCTCCGGCAACGACGCGACGATCCAGGGCGTCGTCGTTTCAGAGCCCCTCTTCCGGAAACGGCCGGACCTGGGCCCGGGCCCGGTCGGGATCCTGCCGGCAGGAACGACATCCTTCGATGTCGCGGTCGAGCGCCTCCTCGGATCGGACACCCGACCCGCAACCGGGCTAGTCCGGGTTTCCGCCTACGTCACGCTGCCGGATCTGAGGGCCGGAGATCGGGTCCTCCTCCGCGGTCTCCTGCGGTCCCCGCGGGAGCCGGCGAATCCCGGCCAGTACGACCACGCCGCCCGCCTGAGACGGATGGGGATCCGGCGGGTGATGAGCGCAGCCCGGGCGGAGCGGATCGAGATCCTCGGCCCCGCGGAAGGGCACGCCTGGAGACGCACCGCGTCGTCGATCCGGCACAGGCTGCTCGACGCCCTCGGGGCCGGGCTCCGGCCCGACGTCGCCGCCTTTCTCGGCGCGATCCTGCTCGGGGCCCCGGACGACCTCGCTCCCGACCTCGCGACGGCCTTCCGCCGCACCGGGACCTTCCACTATGTCGCCATCAGCGGGTTCCACCTGGTCATGCTGGCCCTGGGGCTGACACGCACCTTCTCGCACCTGGGCTGGAGCGGCCGGTCCGCCCGCCTGGCGGTCCTGGCGCTCCTGGCCTTCTACACGGTGCTGACGGGCCTGAAGGCATCCGCGATCCGCGCCTTCCTCATGGTCGGGGCGGTGACGGGGGCGGACCTGGCGGGCCGGCGACGCGACTCCCTCTCCTCGCTCGCCCTGGCCGCCCTCGCCATCGCCGCCGTCGACCCGGCCCAGCCCTTCGAGGCGGGCTTCCAGCTCTCCTTTCTGGCGGTCTTCGGCATCCTCTGGCTCTTCCCGCCGCTCCGCGCCTTCGTGTCAGCCCCGTGCGACCCGCTGCACGACCTCGCGCCACGGGGCGGCTGGCGTCGCCTCGGCGACGGGGTGGCATCCTACGCCCGCAACGGCGTCTGCGTCTCGATGGCGGCGTGGCTGGCGACAGCGCCCCTCGTGGCGTCGACCTTCCACCTGGTGACGCCTGCGACGAACGCGGCGAACCTCGTCCTCTGCCCGCTCGTCGTGGTCGAACTGGGGGGGGCCGCGGCGAAAACGGCGACGGGACTCGCCGGCGGGCTCCCGGACGCGGCCCTCGGCGCCGCGCTCCAGATTGTCTACGACACGATGACCCTCGCCGCCCGCACCCTGGCCGGGATCCCCGGAGGGTGGATCCCCGTGGCCGGGCTCTCGACGCCGTGGGTCGTCCTCTATGCCGCGTCCCTCGCCACCTGGGCCCGCTTCGGCCGAGTCCCCCGCCCGCGCGGGGCGCTTGCGGGGATCGCCGCCGCCCTGCTCCTGCTCGGGCTCGCGCGCACCGGGCCGTCGCCGCCGGGCGGGCTTCGGGTCACCACGCTCGATGTCGGCCAGGGGAACGCGCACGTCTGCGAGACCCCGGAAGGGGGCGTCCTCGTCTTCGACGGCGGCAGCTCCGGTTACGCCGACGCCGGCCGGTCGGTCGTCGCACCGTACCTCTGGTCGCGCGGGATCACCGCAATCGACCTCGTGATCCTCTCGCACCCGGACGCCGACCACGTCAACGGCGTGCCCTTCCTGCTGGAGGGATTCCACACCGGGGCGCTTGTCGTATCGCCGGTCTTCGACCGCTCGGCGCTCGGAATGGCGGTCCTGGAACGGGCGGACCGGGAGGGGGTTCCCGTCCTCCTCGCGTCGGCGGGCGACCGGATCACCCTCAGCGGCGGCAAACTCCAGGTCCCCAACCAGCCGATCCTCCCGTTCATCCGCGGTGACGGCACCGGCCCGGACATCTGGGCCGCGTCCGAGCGCGTCTTTGACGCCGCGGTCGCCAAGG
>CAYUME010000597.1:2095-3778 GCA_964445475.1 uncultured Planctomycetia bacterium | reverse complement strand
TCTCCTCACCGTGCCCGACGACGCGATCGCCCCCGCGGCGCGCGCGCTGGCCGACGCCGGCGCGTTCCATCCCGGCCAGGTCGTCCTGCACACGAGCGGACTCCACGGATCGGACGTCCTCGACCCGGCCCGCCGCGCCGGCGCGGCGGCCGCCTCGCTCCACCCGCTCCGCAGTTTCGCCCGGCCGGTGCGCTCGCGCCGCGCCCTGCGGGGCTGCGCGTGCGCCATCGAAGGGGATCGCCCGGCGTGGGCCGTCGCGCGGCGCCTCGCCCGCATGCTCGGCGGCCGCCCCCTGCCCGTTGACCGTGCCCGGAAGGGGCTGTATCATGCGAGCGCCGTGCTGGCCAGCAACTACCTCGTCGCCCTCTTCGGCGCCGGGATCCGACTGCTGCGGTCCGCCGGCATCGGCCGGCGGGACGCCGAGCGCTCCCTGCTCGGCCTCGTGGAGGGCACGGTGGTCAACCTGCGCCGTGTCGGTTACCCGCGCGCGTTGACGGGCCCTGTCGCGCGGGGGGATCTCGGGACAGTCCGGGCCCACCTCCGGGCGCTCCGCCGTCGCGTTCCCGACCTCCTCCCGGTTTACCGGGCCGCGGGGAGCCTGGCCGTCCGGACCGCCCGCGAGAAGGGATTAAGACCAGACCTCGCCCGGAAGATCGAATCCGTGTTCTCTGGCCCGTCCGCGCCGGGCCGCCGGTGCCGAGTCCGGAACCGTCCATGAACGTCGTCCTCGTCGGCTTCCGCTGCTCCGGCAAGACCACGCTCGGCAAGGCCCTGGCCGAGCGACTGGGGATGAAGTTCGTCGATGCCGACGCGCTTGTCGAGCAGCAGCACCAGATGTCCATCAAGGAGATCTTCGAGAAGCGGGGCGAATCGGTCTTCCGTCTCTGGGAGTGCGACGCCATCGCCGAGATCGCCAAGCTCGACGGCCACGTCATCGCCACCGGGGGCGGGGCCGTCCTCCGCTACAAGAACATCCACAACCTCAAGCGGAACAGCGTCGTCGTCCACCTGATCGTCACGCCCGACGCCGCCTACCAGCGGATCCAGGACGACCCCGGGAGCCGCGAGCGGCGCCCCGCCCTGTCGGACCGGGATCCCCACTCCGAGGTCGTCGAGCAATGCCGGATGCGCGAGCCCCTCTACGCGGGCATCGCCGACATCCGCATTGACACGACCCGCCTCGCCGTCGGCCCCTGCGTCGAGGAGATCGTGGAGCGGTTGAAGGCGTTCCGGCTCGACGCGGAAGGCACGGACCTGGGCAACATGCCGATCTGATCGCCATGCGGGACGCGATCCGGACCCTGGTCGCACTGGCCTGCGGCGGCGTGGCCGCCGCACAGCCTCCCCCTCCCGCCCCCCCGGCCGTCGCCCCCGCGCTGGACCGCCTCGCGTCCGCCCCGGATGCGGGTGCCCTCGGCCGCGCGACGGACGGCCTCGCCGCAGTCCTTTCCGGCGCGGCCGGCGAGGACGACCGCGCCGCCGCACGCCGGGCGGTCCGCGCCGCCGTCCTCGCCGCCCGCGACCGGCTCGGAGCCGGCCTCCGCCGCGGCGTCGAGGCGGACCTGCGCGGGAACCTTCCGCGGCACCGGGCCGAGCTGGCCCGACGCCGCGAGTCGGCCGTCGGCCACATCCAGGACGCGTTCGCGTACCCGGAGGGCGAGGGCGCGAAGGCGGCCCAGCCCC
>CAYUME010000597.1:0-2085 GCA_964445475.1 uncultured Planctomycetia bacterium | reverse complement strand
GGACGAGAAGGTGGCGGCCGTCCGGGAGCTCTGGGAGACGCCGCTGCTCGCCGTGGGCCGTGCGGCCCCGGCCGTCATCGCCGACCTCGCGTCCCTCAACGCCGCCACCGCCGCCGCACTGGCCGCGGCCGGCCTCGAGCCGCTCGCGAAGGACGCCCTCCGGATCGAGGACCTGCTCGCGGACCCCGACGCCGGACTCGCGCGGCTCCTCCGGGAGGGCGATGCCGCCGGGCCCGAGCGGCAGCTCCTCGATTACAACCGGAAGGCGAACGCCTGGAACGCGCAGGTCGCAGGGCTCGCCCCCGAGGTCGCGGACCAGATCGCGATCACGAACGCCTACCGGGAGATGCTCGGCCGGCGGGTGCTCCAGATCGACGCCGCGCTCTGTGCGGCGGCCCAGGGCCATGCGGAGGCGATGGCCCGGGCCGGCCGGCTCTTCCACCGCGACGGCGGCGACGGGACGCCGGAGTCGCGGATCCGCAAGGCGGGCTACGAGCCGCTGGCCATCGGGGAGAACATCTGCGGCGTGGCGGAGACGGCCCGGGAGGCGCACGCCCTCTGGTGCCGGAGCCCCGGCCACCACCGGAGCCTGATCGACTCCCTCTTCAACCAGATCGGCGTCGGGCAGGCCGGGGGGTACTGGACACAGAACTTCGGGCGGGGCCGCCTCCGGAAGCCGGGAGACCGCTGACCGCGCGCGGCCGCCGGCGCCCGGTCCCCGCGCGTCTGCAGACAATCCTTGCATGGAAACGCGTCCGGCGCTACGTTACCCCTCGGTCGCCGCGATCGAGGACACGCGTCCGCATTCACAGGCTCTCCCATGCCCGCCCGCGTCGCCGCCTCCGTCACGAACGTCCGGAAATGCCCGCTCTACAAAGATGGCGAGCGGCTGATTTTCGCCCCCCCGGCCGTCTCGACCGACGGCCAGACGCTGGTCTGCGGGATCGCCGTCCAGACCCTCTGGCTGCCCGTGGACCGCGTCCTGCGCGGGGAGACCCCCGTCCAGTTCTCCCGCACGTATTGCGGAGGCTGTCCCGGCTGCAAGGCGTGGTTCAAGCTCACCCTGCTGCGCGACGAGGGGCTGGGCGCCAAGTCGGACGCCGACGCCGTCGCGGAGATCCTGCCGACGCTCCCGCTCTTCAGCGGGATCGCCCCGGGCTCCCTCGCGGCCTCGTCTCGCCTCTGGGAATGGGTCTCCTACCCGGCCCGGTCGGAGCTCCTCCGGAAGGGGGAGCCCGGACAGGCCTTCCTCGTGATCCTCGAGGGGACGGTCGAGATCGTCCAGCGCGACGAATCGGGCGGGGAGAACCTCCTGGCCACGCTCGCGCGGGGGGACTGCCTCGGGGAGATGTCGCTGATCACCGGGAACCCCGTCTCGGCGGCCGCGCGGGCCCGCAGCGGCGTGACCGCCCTGCGCGTCAGCCGCGAGCGGTTCCCCCAGCTGCTCGCCACCATCCCGGCCCTGAGTTTCAAGCTGGCCAAGATCCTCGCCCACCGGCTCGCCCGCACCGGCGCCTGGATCTCCGACGAGCTGAAGAAGGGCGTGCTCGGCAAGTTCGAGCTCCTCTCCCCCTTCGAGCTGGTGCAGTCCATGAGCGTGAACGCACAGACCGGGACGATCCACGTCCGCCGCGGCGAGGTCGAGGGCCGGCTCTACTTCGAGGGGGGGCAGATCTACGAGTTCAAGATCGGGGGGAAGGACGACCTCGACACCTTCTTCGACTTCCTCCGCTGGCAGCAGGGCACGTTCCGCCTGGAACCCGGGAAGCAGGGTGACACGATGCGACGGGTGAAGTCCGACACGATGGGCCTGCTCCTCGAGGGGATGCGGCGCATCGACGAGAAGGCGCTCGCACAGCCCAAGGCGTAGCGCGGAAGCCGGGCGACGTGCGCGGACCGCCCGACGCTCCCGTCCACGCCGGACGCCCCCCCCCACGGCCATGACCGTCGTCCTCCTCAATCCCGCGGCGGGAGCCGGACGGGCGCGCGACGCCTTCCGCGCGGCGCGTCCCGTCCTCGAGGCCGCCTGGGGCCCCCTCGACGTGCGCGAGAGCATCCTTCTTCTCCGTGAAGGACCACGACGCG
>CAYUME010000596.1:0-3778 GCA_964445475.1 uncultured Planctomycetia bacterium | reverse complement strand
TGATTTTGGCCACCTTGTCCACATCCACATCCGGCAGGCGCTTGGCGCGCTCCACCCGCAGCAGGCCGATCTGGCGGGCGACCGATTGGTTCAAGACCGCGTGGAACCGCCGCTCGAGGGTGCGGCGGGAGACGTGGACGGCCGCGGCGACGTCGCCCACCCGGATCGGCGCGTGGCTCCCGTCGGCGATGAAGCGAAGGGCCGCCGCGACGAGCCGGTCCTCCACCACCACCGAGTCGGTCGACCGCCGCGGGACCAGGCTCCCCGGCGGCAGGAGGATCGTCCGGGGGGACATCCGCTTCCCGTCGATCATCCGGTCGAGCAGCTCGGCGGCGCGGTAGCCGACCCGGTCGTGGGCGCCGTTGATCGACGTGAGGGACGGCTCGGGGTGGGTGCAGACCAGCTCCTCGTTCCCGACGCCGACCAGGGCCGCCTGGTGCGGGACCTCCACGCCGTGCCGGGCCAGGGTGTTCGCCACGTAGCGGGCCAGCAGGTCGCGGTCGCAGAGGATCCCGACCGGCAGCGCCTGGCCGGGGATCCAGGCTTCCACCGCCCCGTGGAAGGCCTCCCAGCCGGAGGCCGTCTCCTCGAACCCGGCCGGCACCCGCACGACCGTCAGCGGGAGGCGGGCCTCGCGGAGCACCCCGGCGAACCCCGTGAACTGGTCTTCCGGCGCCCGCTCCTGTCGCAGGACCCCCACGTAGGCGAAGCGACAGAAGCCGCGCGCGAGCAGGTGGCGCGCGGCCATCCGGCCGATCTCCACGTGGTCCGGCGCGACCGTCACCACCTCGTCGGCGACGGGCGACGCGTACCAGACGTTCACCACCGGGATCCGCGCGGCGCGCGCGGCGGCGGCCATGGGGCGCGTGACGCGGGCGAGGATGCCGTCGAAGCACCGGGTGCCCTGCCCCCCCCGGAGGAACCGCTCGGGATAGGGGCTGATGAGACAGTCCCAGTCGCCGCACTGCCGGGCGTACTCCTGCGTCCCGGCGAACACCTCCTGGTGGTGCTTCAGGACCCACTCCAGCTCCAGCGCGATGGCGATGCGCTTTCTCTTCCTCATGGCCGGCGGCCTCCCCTGCCCGGCGGCGCTGCCGCGCCCGCGACCCCGCCCCGGGGGATTATGCCACACGGTCCCATCTGGCGCAAATATGGATATAAATGCCGCATTTCATTGCTCCCGGGCCCTTGTGGGAAGGACACCGGGCCGGTAAACTGAACGCGGGAAAGATCCCGGTATGGGAGCCGGGACCCGGTCTCGGAGGAACGCTCCATGACAACACGGATCCCGTTTCGGATGCGTTTTCTCGTTGCCGTCTCGGCGACGGCGATCGGCTTCGCCAGCGCCTCGGCCGCCGAGAAAACGCCTCCGGCGACGCCGCTCACCGAGAGCGGGCAGAAGCTTCTGGCGACATACACCGAGACGCTCCAGGGCCTGAAGGCGGAGATCACGCCGGCCGTGCCGGCCGCGGACGAGCGGAAGAAAGCCGCCCTCCAGGCTGCCCGCGACGCGGTCAAGAAGGCGTCGGCGGAGGCGAAAGCGGCGGGAGAGGCCGCGGGCAGGATCGACAAGGCCAAAGAGGGGCTGGGCATCTGGAGGAAATATTCGATTCCCGACGCCACGAAAAAGATCGCCGAGGCCCGGGAGCAGCTGAAGACGGCGACCACGGAGGCTGCGCGTGCGGCGGCGCAACAGGCCCTGACCGCGCAGGAGAAGCGTCTGGCCTCGCTCCAGGCCAACATCCAGGAGGCCGAGGCGGTCATCAACAAGCCCAAAGAGGAACAGGACAAGCTGAACCAGGCGAAGCTGGCGGCGCAGAAAGCCCTTGCCCAGGCGCAAGCCCATGAGCTGGCGGCCGCCAAGGCGCTGTTGGCGGACATGAATGCCTGGCTGCAGAGCGACGCCGGGGATGCGAAGCTCACCAAGGCGACCGTAATCACGGACGCCACGCCCCGGGGATTGGCGGAATTCGCCCAGCAGGGCCCGGAGCAGGAAGCGCTGGTGGACAAGCTTCTGGCCGACACCCCCCTGATGAAGCAGATGCTCGAAGCCGGCGGGGCCAAGTTCAACCAGGTCGGCCGGGCGATGGAGATCCACACCGCGATCCAGAAGGCCAGCCCGAAAGCCGGCGAAGGCGCTTTGCAGCGCCTGGCGCTGGCCACCAGCCTGGAGCATGCCGTGCCGGTCGTGCAGTCCAACCGGAAAGACCAGACCGATGCGCCGGCCACCGTGGACCCGGTGAAACGGTACCTGCATTACGAGAAGGCCTTTCTCGATGGCGAGCTGGACCCGGCCTTCAAGGACTTCTCCGTCTGGGAGTACCGGCTGGTGGTCGGCTGTGATGCCCCGGATGAGATCCTGGCGTGGGGGCGCCAGATGCTCCGGAACTACCGGCCCGACCACATCACCAACCCGGATTACGGGTGGCGCTATTCCGGCGCCGTCCGGACCGAAGTCCCGTACGGCTCACAAAACGTAAAGGATGATCTCCCGTCGCTGCACAACTACCAGAACATCATCAAGGATGGAGGGGTGTGCGGCCGGCGCGCGTTCTTCGGCCGGTTCATCCTGCGGAGCTTCGGCATGCCGACCTGGGGCGTGACCCAGCACGCGCATGCCGCACTGAGTCACTGGACGCCCAAGGGCTGGCTGGTCAACCTCGGCGCAGGCTACCCGCACAGCTGGTGGGACAAGGATGAGGCTCCGCGCAGCGGGTCGGACTTCCTGCTGGAGACGCAGGCACGGGCCGTGCCGCAGGAGTACCTGAAGGTGTTGCGGGCGCAGTGGATCAGCCGTGTCCTGGGCGAGCAGGCGTACAACGACCGCAAGGGCGTTGCCGGCGGCTTCTGGAGCAGCCTGGCGCACTACCAGGCCCAGGCGATCGCCGCCGCCGCCAAGGCCGTCGAGCTGGGCCCGGTCGGCCAGGAGCTGGCCGAAGCGAATGAGTCGAAAGAGACCCGGGAGGCCGAACAGGCGAAGCTGGCCGAGCAGTCGAAGGTGGCGGAGACGGACCGCACGATCGTCACCGGCCCGGGCGGTACGATCGTCATTCCGGCCGTGGCCTTCCAGGAGAAGCCGAAGAGCGGCCTCGCGATGAAGAGCTTCCTGGGCGGGATGCAGGTGCACGGCAGCGGCGGCTTCAAGGCGGTGTACGAATTCGTGGCGCCCAAGGCCGGCCGGTATGCGCTGACCGTGCGGGTGGTGACGGCGCAGGAGGGGCAGAAGTTCCTGGTCCAGGCGAACGAGGCCAAAGCGCCGGTTGAAATCGCGGTGCCTTACACGTGCGGCCTGTGGAAACAGACCCAACCGGTCGAGCTCTCCCTGGTCTCCGGAAAAAACGTGCTCCACGTTGCGATCCGGGACGGTAGCCGCGGCGTGTCATTCAAGGACTTCACGTGGACGCCGGTGCCGTAGCGATACGGGGCGTCCCGGCTCGGCGCCGGGGAGCCGGCGCGCGATTTCCAGCACAAGGAGGAAGCCATGACGACCTCTATCCGCCGCATCTCGATGCGGACCCTCGCCGCCCTGGCGACGGCCTTTCTCCTCCCCGCCGCCGCGGGCGGGGCCCCGGCCGCGGCACCCGCCCCCGACGGCAAGCCCGCGGACATGAGCAAGCCCGTCCAGGTCTTCATCCTGATGGGCCAGTCCAACATGGTGGGCGCCGGCAAGGTCGCCGGCGGGGACGGGTCGCTGGAGCACGCGGTCAAGGAGAAGAAGAAATACCCCTACCTGGTGGACGAGGCGGGGAACTGGACGGAGCGGAAGGACGTCCGCAAC
>CAYUME010000595.1:0-3789 GCA_964445475.1 uncultured Planctomycetia bacterium | reverse complement strand
GGGTCCTGGTGCAGGATGCGTGGGTGGCGACGTCGAACCACGAGAAGGATGGACTTAGATTCTCGGGCGGGAGGCCAGCGAGCTCGAAGCTCGGGAGTGGATTTCAGTTGAAGCTCTGCCCCGTCTCATAGAAGGATCTTCCCCACGGCCCCCGGCTCCAGGATCTCCGCGATTGGCTCAAGGCGGCCCCGGCAGCGGGGACATTCTAAGGCGTCCAAGCCCATCGTACGCTTGAGCAGATCCGCCCTCCGCATCCGCTGGCGCCAGCGGGGCTGATGGCCGGTTTTCACCTCCAAGGCACCAGGGCACGAAGAGTCACAAAGCGAGTCTCGGTCCCGGTCCTGGGCGGCCGGACTGGGTGCGGTCCCGGTCGTGAGCTGCCGGCTGGGTCGTGGGTCTCGGTCGTGGGCTGCTGGTCGGGTCCCCGTCCCGGGCTCGGTCGTGGGGGACGGTAACGTGACCGGGACCGAGAACCGAGACTGCGACCGGACCGGCAGCCGGGACTGGGACCCAAGACCAGGCCGGCAGCCGGGCCCCATGACCGTGACCAAACCGGCAGCCGAGCCCGCGACCGCGACACGGGTAGCAGGCGGTACCACCGCCTTCCGCCGCCGCGCGTTCGGCGCCAGGACGCCGTGATAGCGGAGCAGGTGCGCCCGGGGCGGCGGTATCAACGCCGCAAGCTTGCCCAGGAACTCCACCGGATCCAGGACAAGATGCGTGCTGCCATCCGGCCACGGCCGCCGGAACTTGTAGACCACGCGCCCGTCGTCGAGCCGCCGGAGCCGCTCCTGGCAGAAGGGCGGCCGCACGATATACCGGCAGATCCGCTCCAGACCCTCGCGGTCCCCCGCCCTGATCCGTCGCCCGGCCTCGATGAGGTGCTCCCGGACGACCTGGTAGAGGACGGTCTTTTCCGGCTCGTGGCGGCGGAACTCGCGGGGCGCATGAGCGGGCAAGGCGCGATGGCGCATGCCCGACACGAGCAAATGGCGTGCCAGAAATCGAAATATGGCGCAAGTCGCGGCGGGAGATGCAGATGCGCAAGAATCGAGCGCGGGAGGGGGGCTGGAAAGTGTTACATAAAGTAACAGAGGCTGCACCCTGTTCGCGTCGAACATAATCGTTGAATCGGACCCGCCGCCGCACTACATTCCCTTCTCCGCGCCCGCGGAATTCCCCGCGGGCCAGGCTCGAACCCCGATGGAGGCGCCATGGTTTCCTACAAGGATCTCGGCTTCGTCAACACGCGCGAGATGTTCGCGAAGGCCATGAAGGGAGGCTACGCCGTCGGCGCCTTCAACTTCAACAACATGGAGCAGCTCCAGGCGATCATCGTCGCCTGCGTCGAGTCCCAGGCCCCCGTCATGCTCCAGGTCTCCAGCGGCGCCCGCAAGTACGCCAACCAGATCATGCTCCGCTACATGGGCCAGGGCGCCGTCGAGATGATGAAGGCGTTGGCGAAGGAGAAGAAGCTCAAGGAGATCCCCATCGCCCTCCACCTCGACCACGGCGACACGTTCGAGCTCTGCAAGTCCTGCATCGAGTCCGGATTTTCCTCCGTCATGATCGACGGGTCCCACCACCCCTTCGAGAAGAACATCGCGCTCACCAAGCAGGTCGTCGATTTCGCCCACGCGAACGACGTCACGGTCGAGGGCGAGCTCGGGGTGCTGGCCGGCATCGAGGACGATGTCCAGGCCGAGCACTCCCACTACACCGACCCCAACCAGGTCGAGGAGTTCGTCAAGAAGACGAGCGTGGACTCGCTGGCCATCTCCATCGGCACCTCGCACGGGGCGAACAAGTTCAAGCCCGAGCAGTGCACGCGGGGACCGGACGGCATCCTCCTGCCGCCGGAGCTCCGGTTCGACATCCTCGACGAGGTCGTGCGGCGCCTCCCGGGATTCCCGATCGTCCTCCACGGCGCCTCCTCGGTCGTCCCCGAGGCGGTCCAGATGATCAACGACAACGGCGGAAAGCTCGAGAACCCGATCGGGATCCCCGTGCCCCAGCTGCGCCGCGCCGCGACGGGCCCTGTCTGCAAGATCAACATCGACTCCGACGGCCGCCTCTGGATGACCGGCGGCATCCGCAAGTACATGAAGGAGAATCCGAAGGAGTTCGACCCCCGCAAGTACCTCGGCCCCGCCCGCGAGCTCCTCGTCTCCATGTACAAGGACAAGAACGAGAAGGTGCTGGGGTCGGCCGGGAAGGCCTGATCGTTCCCGTCGAGACCGATTCAACGGCCGCTGTCCGGAAAGGACGGCGGCCGTTTTTCTTTCCCCACGCGGCCGACCGGTCATATATAGTGAAGGGCGGTGTGGCGCAGGCGGGTCCGCTTTCGGTCTCCAGGGGCGGCGGGAGGGACACATGCAGTCGCGCCGTGCGGTCTTGAGGGGCGGACTGGCCGCGGGACTCGCGTCTGCGCTCCCGGTCCGCGCCCGTGCGGGGGAACCGGCCGCCGCGCCTTCGGTGGACAAGTCGCGTTTTGCCTTCGGGATTGTCGCCGACGTTCAGTACGCAGACAAGCCCGCGGCCGGCCGGCGCGCCTACCGGGACTCGCTGGCCAAGGCCGCCCGGTGCGTGGAGGCGTGGAACGGGGCCGGCCTGGAATTCGCGATCGAGCTCGGCGATCTCACCGACGACCGGGCAGAGGCCGGGACGCGGGCGGACCTCGGACGGATCCGCGACGCCTTCAGCCCCCTGAAGATCCCGCTCCGGCACGTCCTTGGCAACCACGGGCAGCCGTCCGCGGGGCGCACGGCCTATCTGGCGTGTCTCGGGCTCGAGCGGCCCTGGTACGACTTCGCGGTGCGCGGGTGGCGGTTCATCGTCCTCGACGCGACGGGGCTGAGCCTGAAGGCCTGGCCGCCGGGCTCCCCGCGGCGGGCGCAGTCCGAGGCCTACGTCGCCGCGCATCGCGGGGGCGGGAAGCCGGAATTCGCGGACTACAACGGCGGGATCGACCCGGAGCAGTTGGCGTGGCTTCGCGACGTGCTGTCGAAGGCCGCCGGGGCGCGGGAGCGCGTGGCCGTCTTCTGCCACAACCCCGTCCTGGCCGAGGCCAGCAGCCGCGCCCACCTGCTCTGGAACCACGAGGAGGTGCTGGTCGCGATCAAGGCCTGCCCGGCCTTCTCCGTGTATTTTGCCGGACACGATCACCGCGGCGGCTATGCCGTTCGGAAGGGCGTCCACCACGTGACCCTGGAGGGGATGGTCGAGAGCCCTCCGGACGGCAACGCGTTCGGAGTCGTCGAGGTCCAACCCGACCGCCTGGTCCTCCGGGGATCCGGCTCGATGACCGGACGGACGCTGGGCCTGCGCACCGAGTGAAAGGGCCTGCCGGCATGCCGACGGATGTCCAGGACGTCGACCGCGCCCTCCACCACGTCCGATCGGCCCTCCTGGCCGCGCGGTCCCCGGAGGGGCGCTGGGTCGGGCGGCTGTCGAGCAGCGCGCTCTCGACGTCCACGGCCGTGATCGCCCTGGCGGTCGCGGACCGGGCGGGCGGCGGGACGCCGGGCGCGGCGCGCCAGGCCTCCTCCCCGGACGGGCTCATCCGGGGCGGGCTCGACTGGCTGGTCCGGACGCAGAACGCGGACGGCGGCTTCGGGGACACCGACCGCAGCGCCAGCAACATCAGCACCACGGCGCTCGCCTGGGCCGCCTTCGGGGCGGCGGGGGACGCGGCGGGGGAGGCACACCGCGATGCGGCGGGTCGTGCGGAGGCCTGGCTGGCGGCCCGCGCGGGCGGGCGGACGCCGGCCGCCGTTGCGGCCGCGATCT
>CAYUME010000594.1:0-3797 GCA_964445475.1 uncultured Planctomycetia bacterium | reverse complement strand
TTTTTAATGAGCGGATATGATTAAAGGCTGTTTGTAAACTCCACCAGCCTCTCCAGGGTCATTAGCGCCTTGCCTGAATCGATGGATTCCTCCGCGATCCGCACACCTTCAGATACTTTTATGTCCCTGCAGGCGGATATCGCGAACCCGGCATTCAGGCATATGATATCCCTGCGCGGGCCTTTTTCCCCTGCCAGGACAGCTTTTATTATGCGGGCGTTGTCTTCGGCGCTTCCTCCTTTTATCGTTTCCCTGTTCCGGGTTTTGTATCCGGCGTCCTCGGGCTTGAATTTTTTTACCTTTACAGTCCCTTCGCTGACCGTGGCGACCAGCGTTGGCGCGGAGATGGAGACCTCGTCGAGGCCGTCGTCCGGGCCTGGGGCGGCATCGACCTGCTCGTCAGCAACGCGGGGGTCCTCAAGGCCGCCCCGACGGCGGAGATGGCCGAGAAGGACTTCGCCTTCGTGACCAACGTCAACTACCGCGGCTACTTCCATTGCGTGAAGCACGCCGCCCCCGTCCTCGCCGCAGCTCACCGGGCGAACCCTGCGGTCACGACGGACATCATCCAGATCAACTCGAAGTCGGGCCTCGAAGGAAGCAGCCGGAACGCGGCCTACGCGGGCAGCAAGTTCGGCGGCATCGGCCTGACCCAGAGCTTCGCCCTCGAGTTCGCCGCCGAAGGGATCAAGGTCAACGCGATCTGCCCCGGCAACTTCTTCGACGGCCCGCTCTGGAGCGACCCGGAGAAGGGGCTCTTCGTACAGTACCTCCGCGCCGGCAAGGTCCCGGGCGCCGCGTCGATCGCCGACGTCCGCCGCGCCTACGAGTCGAAGGTCCCGATGGGCCGCGGCTGCGAGGTGCCCGACGTCCTCCGGGCGGTCCTCTATCTCGTCGAGCAGCAGTACGAGACGGGCCAGGCCCTGCCGGTCACGGGCGGGCAGGTGATGCTGAGCTGACACAGCCCAGGAAAGCCGCAGGCGAGCGCGGTCGAGCGCGGAGGCGTTCCGTCCGGACGTCCTCGGGCCCGCCCTCCATGCCCCGCCGCGTTCGTCCTCTGTTTCAAATGCGTCGCGTTGCCGCTACAATCCCCTGGCGAGCAAAGAGCTCCCCGGGTCCGCAGGCTCAGGCTGCCGTTCCCGTTGCGTTGCAAGGGCTTCTCACAATGGACAGCACCCCCCTGACCGCCTCCGCCGTCCAGCTGACCGGGCCCGGCCGGCTGGTCATCAACCGGGCCAAGGCGGTCCCGAAGCCGGGTCCCCACCAGATGCTTGCCCGCGTCGAGGCGGTCGGCCTCTGCTTCTCGGACAAGAAGCTCCTCGACCAGTTCGATACCCATGTTCGCAAGGTACCGATCAAGAGCGGGATCGACGAATCGATCCTTCGCGAGATCCCGTCGTACGTCCCCGCGTCGATGCCGACCGTGCCGGGACACGAGGCCTCCGTGCGCATCGTGGCCAAGGGGGAAAGGGTCAAGTCCGTCGAGATCGGCAAGCGCTACCTCGTCCAGGCCGACTACCGGGCGCTGCTCACCCCGCAGAGCAACGCGGCGTTCGGGTACAACTTCGAGGGGGCGCTCCAGCAGTATGTCCTGCTCGACGAGCGGGTGACGGTCGGGCCGGACGGGGAATCGCACCTCCTGCCGGCCCCGGAGGACCGGAGCGCCTCCGCCGTGGCGCTGGCCGAGCCGTGGGCCTGCGTCGAGGACTCGTACACGGTGACCGGGCGCCGGGGATTCAAGCCGGCCGGCCGCGTGCTGGCCGTGGTCGACACGGAGGCCGACGCCGACTTCGGCGGCCTCCCCTTCGAGGCCCGCGACGAGCTGGTCACGTGCGGGGCGGCCAAGGGCCTGCCCGGCCGCGCGGCCCGGGCGGCCACCCCGGCCGCGGCGGACGGGCCGTACGACGACATCGTCTACGCCGGCACGAACCCGGAGATCGTGGAGATGCTCTGGCCGAAGCTGGCGTCGGGCGGCATCCTCAATCTCGTCCTCGCGGGCGGCCGCTTCCCCCGGCCGGTCAAAGTCCCCCTCGGCGGCATCCACTACAGCAACCTCCGCGTCGTGGGGACGCCGGGGAAGCGTGCGATCGACGGCTATGCCCGCGTCCCCGTCTCCGGCGAGATGCCCTCCCGCAGCAACGTCCGCGTGATCGGGGCGGGCGGCCCCATGGGGATGATGCACGTGATCCGGGCCCTCGCCCTCGGCGATCCCGGGACGGAGGTGGTGGCGGTGGACGTGAGCGCCGAGCGCCTGGCGGCGCTGGCGGCGAAGTCGGCCCCGCTGGCGCGCCAACGGCGCCTCGCCTTCCGGACGGAGCTCGCCGGTCCGAACGCGCCCCCGCCCCCCCCGGGCCCGGCTCCGACTTACACCGTCGTCATGGCCCCGGTCCCCGCGCTGGCCGCCGACGCCATCGCCCGGTCCGCCCCGGGCGGCATCATCAACCTCTTCGCCGGTGTCCCCGTCGGCATCGACGGGGTGATCGATCTCGACCGCTACGTCCGCGAGGGGCTCTACCTCTTCGGGACGAGCGGCTCGACGATCGAGGACATGCGGATCGTCCTCCGCCGGATCGGGTCCGGGGAGCTCGACACCAACCTCTCCCTCTCGGCGATCGCGGGCCTGGACGGCTCGCTTGACGGCCTCGAGGCCGTCAAGAAACAGGCCGTCGCCGGCAAGATCGTCGTCTACCCCCACCTGACGGGGCTCGGCCTCGTGCCGCTCGAAAAGCTGGAAGACGCCTGCCCCTCCGCCGCGGCGCGGCTGCGGGACGGCGTCTGGACGAAGGAGACGGAAGCGGCGCTGGTGAAGGCCTTCTCCTGAGAAGGCCGCCAGGACAGGCGCTTCCGACGGGCGATGCCGGAGAAACGGCGTGCGCGTCGCGGGGCGCAGGACGCCTTCGAGAGCCCCCCTTTCGTGGAGCCCGGACCATGAGCACCCTGGAGATCCTCGAGGAACGGGTCGCCGGCAATGTCTCCTTCCTGAGCACCTCCGGCTCCCTGGACGCCCACACGCACGCGCAGCTCCAGCGGTCGATCGACGCCGCCATCTCGCAGGGCGTCCGCCGCTTCGTCATCGAGATGTCCCGCCTGGAGTTCATCGGCAGCGCGGGCATCAACGTCCTGACCGCCGCGGCCAAGAAGGCCGTGGATCTGGGCGGCGGCATGATCCTGCTCCGTCTCAACCCCAAGATCCGCCAGGTCTTCGACGTCCTCTGCCTCACCCCGCTTTTCGCGATCGCCGACGGACGGGACGACGCGATGCGGAAGCTTGGGATCACCCTATAGGGACGGGGGGTGATGACTCCCTCACGCATGCCCACCGCCCCCCCTGGCCCCGTCCCGTCGCCGCTCCTCCCCGCGGCGATCGACCTCGCCTACCTGGCCGCCGCGACGATCGCCTCCCCCTGGCTCCTTTGGCGGTTCCTCACGGACGCGCGGGTGCGCACGGGCCTGCGGGAGCGGTTCGGCTTCCACGCCCGCCGCGATCTCTCCCGTCCCGCCCTCTGGGTCCACGCCGTCTCCGTCGGCGAGGTCCAGACCGGCCTGCCGCTGGTCGAGGGCTTCCACGCCGCACGCCCGGACTGGGACGTCGTCGTCTCGACGACGACCGTGACCGGCCAGGCGGTGGCGCGCAAGCGCTGCCCGCCGCACCGCGTCGCCTACTTCCCGATCGACTGGAGCGGCGCGGTCGCCCGGGCGCTCGACCGGATCCGTCCGGCGGCGATCGCGACGGTCGAGCTGGAGCTCTGGCCCAACTTCTTCCTGGTGGCGGCGCGCCGGGGCATCCCGGTCTTCAT
>CAYUME010000593.1:0-3802 GCA_964445475.1 uncultured Planctomycetia bacterium | reverse complement strand
CGTGTAGAACCAGCCGGCCGGCTGGTTGACGCGGATGGTGTGGAAGTGGGCGACGTCGGGGAACTTGTCCGACAGGGCGGAATACCGGCCGATGACGCCGCCGCCGTACCCCTTCACCCCCACGATCCCGCCGTGCTTCCAGTACCCCCGCTTCTCCTTGTAGGAGTGCTCCAGCTGGTCGAGCAGGGCCTTGCACATCTTGTTGGAGCCGGCCATGGACCGGATCTCCTTGACGAAGCTCGGCCACGGCCCCTTTTCCAGTTCGTTCAACAGCGGCGTGTTCGCATCCGGCATAACGCCTCCTTTCAGTGGGTACGACCGCGTGAACTCCTTGTGTCAGAACGGGCGCCGTCGCCTCCCGACCGCTCCTATGTCGCTTCCAGCCGCTCGCGGACGCTCACGACCATCTTGTAGAGCACCGTCAGCATGAAGAACCCGATGCCGTAGACGCCGAGGGTGACCAGGATCTCGATCCCGGTGGGGACGTACTCGGTCACCCGCCCCATCGGGTTGGGGATGAAGCCCGTGACCACCGTCCCCATGCCCTTCTCGATCCAGATCGCCGCGATCACGGCCACGCAGAGCGCGGCCAGCGCGGACTCGTTCTGCCGCACGCGGGGGAAGAGCAGACAGGCCACGCAGCCGACGGTCAGCAGCACGCTGGTCCACATCCAGGGGACCAGCGCGCTCTTGCCGTCCAGGCCGACGAAAAGGTACTCGAGCGGGTGGAGGTGGTGCGGGCTGCCGCTGTAGAGCCCGGTGAAGAGCTCCACCCCCAGGAAGAAGATGCTGACGGCCATGGCGTACGTGACGACCAGGGCCAGCTTCTGGATCGCCTCGCGACCGACGTCGAACCGGGTGGTCTTCCGCAGCAGCAGCGCCAGGAGGATCAGCAGGCTGGGCCCCGACGCGAACGCGGAGGCGAGGAACCGGGGGGCCAGGATCGCCGTCATCCAGAAGGGCCGGGCGACGAGCCCGGAGTAGAGAAACGCCGTCACCGTGTGGATGCTGACGGCCCAGGGGATGGAGAGGTAGATGAGCGGCTTGACCCAGGCCGGCGGCGCGCCCCCCCGCCGCTCGGCGTCGAACGTCATCCACCCGATCACCAGGTTCAGGACCAGGTAGCCGTTCAGCACCAGCATGTCCCAGAACATGACCGAGTGGAGCGTCGGGTGGAGCATCACGTTCATCACCCGCCGCGGCTGCCCGAGGTCGACGAAGATGAAGAGGGCGCACATGCTGACGGCCGAGACCGCCAGGAACTCGCCGAGAATCACCATGCGCCCGAAGGCCTTGACATGGTGCAGGTAGTAGGGGAGCACGACCATCACGGCCGACGCGGCCACCCCGACCAGGAAGGTGAACTGGGAGATGTAGAGCCCCCACGTCACGTCCCGGCTCATCCCGGTCACGGTCAGCCCCTTCGCCAGCTGGACACCGTAGGCGGCGAGACCGACGCCGATGACAAGGCCCCAGAACCCGAGGAGGATCCCGTACCGCCTGCCCCCGCGCAACGCATTATCCAGCATACGTCCTCACACGATATAAAAGATGTTGGGTCCGGTCCCGACGGAGGGCTTCCGGCAGATCGTATGGACCTCGCGCAGGATCTTCGACACGCTCGAGGCGGGGTCGGACAGGTCCCCGAAGACGAGCGCGCCGGCCCCGCCGGGAACCGTGGCGGCGGCCTCGACACAGGCGGGCTGCAACCCCTCCCGCAGCCGCTCCGCGCAGAAGCTGCACTTCTCCACCACCCCGGCGCTCCGCGTGGGGAAGGTCCCCTGGGCCCCGCCCGGGATGTGCGGGCGCGGATCCCGCCAGTTGAAGCTGCGGGCGCCGTACGGGCAGGCGGCGATGCAGTAGCGGCACCCGATGCAGCGGTGCATGTCCATCATCACGATGCCGTCGGACTTCCGCTTCCACGTCGCCTGGGTCGGACAGACCTTCACGCAGGGCGGGTTCGCGCAGTGGTTGCAGAGGACGAGGACCGGCTTCCCCTTCAAGGCGTCCGCCGTGCGCGGGTGGGCCTGGTCGGGGAAGGCGTTCTCGAAGGGCTCGTCCCAGAGCCACTTCACCTCTTCCTCGGGATCCTTGATCTCTGTCGGCACGTTGTGGGCCCGGTGACAGGCATCGATGCAGGCGCGGTGCACGTTGGCACCGAGGCACTTCTGGACGTCGACGACCATCGCCCACTGCTTCGCTCCCGGGACCGCGCCGGCGTCCACCGCCGAGCCGAGGACGCGAAGGAAGGGGAGTCCGCCCCCGATCCCCAGCGCCGTCCAGCCCGCGCCCCGTATGAAGCGGCGTCGATTCATGTCCATCGGGTCACTTCCCCTTCGTCTCGAGGTGGCAGTCCCAGCAGGGGACGACCACGTCGGCGTACTGGTGGCACTTGTTGCAGAAGGCCCCGGTATCCGTGTGGCAGCCCAGGCACGTCCGGGTGAGGCTCTTCTCGAACGACTTGCCCGTGGCCCCGGAGACGTAGGGCTTCGCGTCTCCGTCGCGGACCACCTCGTCCCGCCACCGGTTGAGGAGGTCCATGTGGTTGGCGGCCATGAAGGCCTTCGACTCGACACAGGCGTCCGCGCCGACCGGCTTGGCCAGGACGGGGCGGTCCGCGGAGCCTCCCGCCACCAGCGTGTGCCAGACCGGGAAGGCGATGGCGACGAGGAAGACGATCCCGGCGACGACGATGAAAGGCCGGTCATGCATGGTGGTCGCCTCCCCCGGCCTGGCCGGCTTCGGGCGCGCCCGCGAGAGGCTCCAGGCGCAGGTTGAGGGTGCGCTCCTTCTCGCCCTTCATCACCAGCGCATTGGCGACGAGCTCGGTGATGCCCGAGACCCGCACGCCGGGGGCCCAGTAGTCGCAGACGGTCGTCAGCGTGGCGCGGTCGATCGCGCACATCGCGACGAGCTGGTTGACGCCGTACTTCTCCTGGACGTGCCGGACGGCGCACCCGCGCGGCATGCCGCCGCGGAGGCGCATCTCCATGTTCTCGTCGGTCCCCAGCCCCGCCCCGCCGCCGCAGCAGAAAGTCTGCTCGCGGATCGTGTTTTCGGGCATCTCGAAGAAGTTATTGCAGACGTGCCGGAGGACGTAGCGCGGCTCCTCGAAGATCCCGAGCGCGCGCGCCGGGTTGCAGGAGTCGTGGAACGTGGCCCGGACGGCGTCGTTCCGGCGCGGGTCCAGCTTGAGCTTGCCGTGCCGGATCAGGTCGGCGGTGAACTCCTCGATGTGAACGACCTTGGAGGAGCGCGCGTTCTCGAAGACCGTGCCGGTGAAGGGGGACGTCGGCACCTCCAGGAAGTCGGCGGGGCCGTTCATGGTCTCCATGTACTGGTGCAGGACCCGCCACATGTGGCCGCACTCGCCGCCGAGGATCCACTTGACCCCGAGCCGCCGGGCCTCGGCGTAGATCTTGGCGTTCAGCCGCTTGATCATCTCGTGGGAGGTGAAGAGCCCGAAGTTGCCCCCCTCCGAGGCGTAGGTGCTGAAGGTGTAGTTGAGGCCCAGCTCGTGGAAGAGGATCATGTACCCCATGCACGTGTAGATGCCGGGCGCCGCGACGTAGTCGCCCGACGGCGGGATGAAGAGGACGTCGGCGCCCTTCTTGTTGAGGGGCAGGTTGACCCGGACGCCGGTGATCTCCTCGATGTCGTCCAGCATGAAGTCCAGGGTGTCGACCAGGCCGTGCGGCGGGATGCCGAGATGGTTGCCGAACCGGAAGCAGTTCGCGACCGGCTCGATGATCCAGTTGATGTAGATGCCGAGCTGGCCGAGCAGCTCCCGGCCGATCATGGT
>CAYUME010000592.1:0-3819 GCA_964445475.1 uncultured Planctomycetia bacterium | reverse complement strand
CGGCCTACACCTACAGCCTGATCGGGAAGGCGCTAGCACAGGCGATATTTGAGATTCAGCACAAAGAAAAGGAGCGGCCATGAACGGGCATCGAATAACGTTGGTCCTGGCTTGGGTGGCTCTCGCCACGTGTTCACACGCCGGCGAGCAGGGCAAACACCTCTTCATCCTTTCGGGGCAGTCCAATATGCAGTACCTGGATCCCAACGTGTCCTTTACGCCGGCTGTCGAAACGGCATTCGGCAAGGGCCGCGTCATCGTCGTCAAGGATGCCCAGGGCGCCCAGCCGATTCGCCGCTGGTACAAGGCCTGGAAGCCTGCGAGTGGCGAACCGCCCGAGAAGAACGGCGACCTGTACGATCGGCTGATGGGCAAGGTGAAGGCGGCGATCGAGGGGCAGACGATCGCGACGGTCACGTTCGTCTGGATGCAGGGCGAACGTGACGCGGCGGAAAAGCATGGCGACGTGTACGCCGACAGCCTCAAGGGGCTGGTCAGGCAGCTGGCCGCTGACCTGAAGCGCGATGGCGTGAACGTCGTGGTCGGCCGCATCAACGACTATGCCATGAACAACAAATCCCATCCGCACTGGACCCGGGTGCGGGACGCCCAGGTGCAGGCCGTCCAGGACATGCCGCGAGCCGACTGGGTCGATACGGACGATCTCAATGGTCCGAAGAACGGCATTCATGCAACCGCGGATGGCTTCAAGACACTCGGCGAACGCTTTGCGGAGAAGGCGATCCAGCTGATCAAGGAGCGCAATTAAAAAAGTAGCGGTCTCTGGCTCGTCTGCCCGCGAGTCGATGAGGCCGCTGCGGGGGAGGGGGGCGATGGCCGCAAGGTCTGATAACGCTCGTTATGCTGACTTTCTTCCCCGATCGTCCTTCCGGTCCGCGTTCCCCTTCCCGAATCCCCTATGGCATGCTTTGTGGGCGCCTGGCATGAAGGCAAGGGGGCTTTTTAAGCGCTTATCCGCGAGGACGTTCTTTGACCCGTGTGGCATCTGACGCCGAGCGGTTATTGAATGGAGAAGAGCCCCCGACGTGCTGCCACCCCGCGCGAACCGGCCGGGCGGCAACGGGCGGGGGGCAGGTGGAAACGCGATCCAAGGGGAGAGCGCGCGAATGCCCAGAATCAGCGTCGTCCTGGCGGGTCTGCTCGGCCTGATGGCGGCCCGGGGGGGGGGCGAGACCGCCGCCGCACCGCGCGCCGATCAGGCGAGCGTGGACGCGGCGGCCAAGCGGGGGGCCGAATGGCTGCTCCAGAAGGCCCAGGGCGGAATCCCCGCCTTCCCGTACGCGAAGCACGCCGTCCATTCCGATACGACGTGGCGGGATTTCATGATCTACGCCATGCTGCACGGGGGTATCGACCCCAACGATCCCGTGCTGGTCAAGCTCATCAACGAGTCCTTAGCCGACCGGTGCTTCCACACCTACCAGGCCGTCGTCCGCCTCCAGGCCCTGCACCAGTACGCCAAGCTGCGGAAGTTGAGCATCTCCTCCCGCTACCTCCAGACGGGCCAGTTCCTCGTGGACAACCAGGCGAAAAACGGGATCTGGGGCTACAGCGAGCCCGCCCCCTACCTCGCGCCCAACATCGTGGTGACGCCGTCCAGCCAAGTCAGCACGGGCGGCCGACCCGGCGCCCCCCCCGCATCGCGCGACACCGGCACCCAGGCGAAATCGGGCATGACGCAGCCCCGGCAGATCCTGCCCCGGCGCGGCTGGGGGAATCCCAACGACCTCTCGAACACGCAGTATGCCCTGATCGGGCTCTGGATCTGCATGCACGAGGGCCTCTGGCCCCCGGCCGACTGCCTCCCGCTGCTCGAGACGTACCTGACCGAAAGCCAGAAGGACGACGGCGGGTGGGGCTACAAGAAGGGGGACAAGACCACGGGATCGATGACGGCAGGGGGCGTCTTCTGCCTGGGCGCCTGCCTCCGGGCCAAGGGGAACACGAATCCGCTCTCGGATCCGCGGGTGCAGAAGGCGGTCGCGTGGCTGGGCAGCAACCTGACCTTCTCCCAGAACCCGGGCTACGGCAAGGGCCTGCACGACGGCTGGCACTACTACTGGATCTACTCCGTCGAGCGGGCGGGGGCGATGCTGGACACGGACCAGTTCGGCTCGCACCGGTGGTACGACGAGGGGGTCCAGTACCTCCTCGGCGCCCAGAAGGCGGACGGCAGCTGGAACGACATCCTGGACACGGGCTACGCGATCCTCTTCTTGAAGCAGGCCACCCGGCAACTGGTCACCTATTCGGGCGAGCACGAGCCCCCCAAGGTCTTCCAGCAGTAGGGACTTCGCGGCCCGCCGCCCCCGCCGGCCTGGCGTTCTTCGCGAGCTATCCGAGAGCGAGCTCCTTCGGGTTGTTCTCGATCTTCAAGTCCTCCACGACCTCCCGTTCCGCCGTGGTCACCGTGATGTGGCGCTGCCTCTTTCCCAGGTCGATCCCGGCATAGTACACCATGGCTGCGCCTCCTTCTTTGGGGCCAGCCGACATTGTCGCGCGTCGGCGTGACCGGCGCAGCCCCCCTACATATCCTCTATCCGCTCATGGTCCCTCCCTGAGCCACACGTCGTCGAAGGCGACGCAGGTCGCGCGGCTCCCGACGACGTAGATCATGCCGTCCGGCGCCTGGGCGGCGGCGAGGTAGCCGTTCACGCCCTCGAGCTTCCTCACGTGCGGCCACGTCGCGCCGTCGTCGGTCGAGAGGGCCGCGTACGCCCCGAGGCCGGGGGCCGGCTTCTTCCCGTTGTCGAAGCTGCAGAGGAGGAGCGCGCCGCCCGACAACCGGAGGGCGGCGGCCTTCTGGCCGACGGAGATGCCGGGCCGCGCCGTCTCGCGCACCGCCCACGTCGCGCCGAGGTCGATCGAGCGCGCGACCGGCATCGGGTCGGGGCCGCGGAGGAAGGCGAGGACGGCGCCGCCGGCGCACGGGACGGCGGCGGGGTGGATGACGTACCGGCCGCCCGCGGCCTTCCTCATGTCCCCGCGCGCCACCGCCCACGTGCGGCCGCCGTCCGCGCTCGTCACGAGCCGCTCGTCCCGGTGGCCGTCGCCGTCGCAGGCCAGGACGAGCGTGCCGTCCTCCGCCCGGAACGCGGAGCACGGCTGGCTCAACCGGTCGGGGCTGTCCCGGGGGACGACGGGGACCGGCTTCGACCACGTCGCGCCGCTGTCGTCGGAGACGCGGACCCAGTCCGAGGCGTCGTCCCAGCCGCGCAGCGACTGCGTGAAGAAATGCCAGACGCGGCGGCCGTCGCAGAAGAGGACGGGGGCGTGGTCGTTGACGTCGGGGACGTCGAGGAAGGAGGAGGCGGGCTCCCAGCGGTCCGACCCGGCGCGGAGGCGGCTGGCGGCCTGCGCCAGCTCGCGGCCCGACTCGGAGACCGTGGTGTACCAGGCGGCGAGGACGTCGCCGTTGGGGCAGACGCAGACGGCGGCGAAGTGGTTGTGCTGGCGGAAGACGGGGCCCCAGGCATCGCGCGGGATGGCGGGGCTGCGGCCCTCGCGGGTGTAATTGACGAAGCGCGGGGGCGGGGGGGCGTCCGGCTTCGACGGCGCAGGGAAGGGGGGCGGGCCCTGCCGCACGTCCGCCTGGTGGGGCGGCACGACCGCGGGGAGGGGCGGCGTCGCGGGCCGCTCCCCCATCGCGACGCGGAAGCCGGTGACGCGGTTGGCGTCCTCCGGGAGGTGGCCGGAGCGGTTGGCGGAGCGGGCGTGGCGCGGCGGGCCTTTTTTGTCGGGGGTCAGCCAGCTCCACCCGCGGACGACGCGGGCGATGCCGTCGCCGCGTCCGGCGGG
>CAYUME010000591.1:0-3826 GCA_964445475.1 uncultured Planctomycetia bacterium | reverse complement strand
CTGCTCCTCGGATGGGCCGGCGGGGCGGCCCGGGGGGAGCCGGGCGAGCTGAGCCCGCAGCTGCTCGACACGATCCGCTCCGGCTTCGCGTTCGACGACGCCACCCGCACCGCGCACAACGCGGTCTCCCGCAACGAAATCAACGGCCTGGCCCTCGACAACCGCGTGCTGCACCAGTACGACCGGCACTTCACGCACCGCATCGACTTCAAGGGCATCACCGACCAGAAGGCCAGCGGCCGCTGCTGGCTCTTCGCCGGCCTGAACACGGTCCGGCCGAAGGTGATCCACGGCCGGCAGCTCGAGGCGTTCGAGTTCTCCTCGGCGTACCTGCAGTTCTGGGACAAGATGGAGAAGGCCAACCTGTTCCTCGAGACGATGATCGAGCTCCGCGACGCCGACTTCCTCGACCGCCGCTGGCAGCTCGTGCTGAAGGAGGCCCTCGACGACGGCGGCTGGTGGAACTACGTGGTGGGCCTGCTGAACAAGTACGGCGCGGTGCCGAAGGACGCCATGCCCGAGACCCACAGCAGCGAGAACACCGCCCTGATGAACCGGGTGCTCGAGCAGAAGCTGCGGGCCGACGCCGTCCGCCTGCACGCCCTGCACCGGCAGGGGGCGGCCGAGCCGCAGCTCCGGGCCTTCAAGGAGCGCTCGCTGGCCGAGGTCTACCGCTTCCTGGTGATCAACCTCGGGGAGCCGCCGACGACGTTCACCTGGCGCTACGCGACCCAATCCAAGGACAAGGACAAGGACAAGGACAAGGCCGGCGAGGCCCCTCCGGTCGAGCAGAAACAGCTCCAGCCGGCCGTCACCTACACCCCCCGGCAGTTCTACGACGCGTTCGTCGGGGTGGACCTCTCACAGTACGTCTGCCTCTACAACGACCCGGTCAATCCCTACGGCCGGCATTACCGGTTCGAGCGCTCGCGCAACATGGTGGGCACGGAGGAGATGCACTTCGTGAACGTCGCGATCGACGCGATGAAGCAGGTCGCGATGGCCGCCGTGATGGCCAACGAGCCGGTCTGGTTCGCGGCCGACGTGGGCAAGGACCAGTCCTCCGAGGACGGCCTGATGGCCGAGGGCCTCTACCGGTACGGTCCGCTGTTCGGCCTGGACCTGTCGATCACCAAGGCCGACCGCATCCGCTACATGGCCGGGGGATCCAACCACGCCATGGTGCTCATGGGCGTGGACGTCCGGGAGGGACGGCCGGCCAAGTGGCTCGTGGAGAACAGCTGGGGCGAGAAGAAGGGCGACAAAGGGACCTGGACGCTGGGCGACGGGTGGTTCGACGAGCACGTCTACGTGATCATCGTCCACCGCCGCCACGTGCCCGCGCCGGTCCTGGCGGTCTTCCAGGAGGAGGCGACCCCGCTGCCGCCGTGGTATCCGGGCGCGCCGGGGATCCGGTTCTCGGCGCCGGCCGACTGAGCCGGAGGGCGGGAATCCGGCGCCCCCCCGTGACATTCCCCTTCCGCCGCCCCGGCCTCTCCCGTAGAATTCCGCTCCGTGAGGAAGAAGCGCGCGGAATCGGACACGCCGAAGACGCCCGGCGCCGGCGATCCGCCCCCGCCGGGCGCCGGAGGACCGCGATACGCCGCCCCGGGGACCGTCCCGGACGCCGTCACCCTCCTCGGCCCGGACGGCCCGGTCGCGAAGGCCTTCGGCGGCTACGAGTCGCGCCCGCAGCAGCTCGCGATGGCCGGGGCGTGCGAGGAGGCCCTCGCCCAGGGCCGTCACGCCGTCCTCGAGGCGGGGACGGGCGTCGGGAAGAGCTTCGCCTACCTCGTCCCCGTGATCCGCCGGGCGGTCGCGGAGGGCAAGCCCGCCGTCGTCTGCACCAGCACGATCAGCCTGCAGGAGCAGCTCGTCCACAAGGACCTGCCGTTCCTCGAGAAGGCCCTCCCGCTCCGCTTCACGTACGCGCTGATGAAGGGGCGGTCGAACTACCTCTGCCCCCGGCGCCTCCGCCAGGCGGTGGCGGGGAGCGGGGAGCTTTTCGAGCGGGCGGAGGAGACGGAGGCGCTGGCGCGGATCGCCGCGTGGGCGGAGGAGACGGGCGACGGGACCCTCTCCGACCTCGACGTCCAGCCGCCGTTCACCGTCTGGGACAAGGTCTGTTCCGAGCACGGGAACTGCCTGGGGCGAAAGTGCGACCTGCGCCAGGGGTGCTTCTACCAGGCGGCGCGGCGCGCGGCGACGAAGGCGAACGTGCTGGTGGCGAACTACGCCCTCTACTTCTCCGACCTCGCCCTGCGCCGCGAGGGGTCGAAGCTCCTGCCGGACCACCCCGTCGTCGTCTTCGACGAGGCGCACGAGGTGGCGGACATCGCCGCGGAGCACCTCGGGCACGGCGTGACGTTCTTCCAGGTGAAGTACCTGCTGGACAGCCTGCTGAACCCGTCGGGTCGGAAGGGGTTCCTGCGCACCGTGGGGGGGGGGCTGTCGGCGGAGCGGCCGGTGCGGGAGTCGCGGGGGGCGGCGGAGACGTTCTTCAACGAGGTGGTCGCCTGGTCGCGGACGCGCGCGCCGGAGAACCGGCGGATCCGGGAGAAGGCCTTCGTCACGGACCCGCTCTCCGCCGCCCTGGAGGGGCTCTCCGCCGCGCTCGTCCCCCTGGCGCGAAGCTGCGACACGGAGGAGTCGGCCAGCGAGATGAACCGGTACAGCATCCGGGCGCGCGACCTGGCCGACACGGTGGGGGACATCGTGCTGCAGAAGACGGAGGGGCACGTCTACTGGGCGGAGATCGGGGAGACGGCGCGGAGCTTCGTCCGCGTCGGCCTCAAGTCCTGCCCGGTGGACGTGGCACCGATCCTGGCGCGCGAGCTCTTCGCGCAGCGGCGGAGCGTGATCTGCACGAGCGCGACGCTGGCCACGGCGCGCGAGGGCGGGTTCGACTACTTCCGGCGGCAGGTCGGGATGCCGGAGGCGGTCGTCGAGCAGCGCGTCGACTCCCCCTTCGACTACCGGGAGCAGGCGACGCTGGTCCTCTGCCCGAAGCTGCCCGAGCCGGGCGACGTCGAGGCCTTCGTCCCGCCCGCCGCGGCGAAGGTCGTGCGGCACGTCCGCGACACGGAGGGGCGCGCCTTCGTCCTCTTCACCAGCTACGGCCTCATGAAGGCGATGCGGGACCGGACGGCCCCCGAGCTCTCCGAGTGGGAGATCCGCATCCTGATGCAGGGCGAGGGGACCTCGCGGACGCGGATGCTCCAGGAGTTCAAGGCGGCGGAGGGGGCGAACCTGGCGATCTTCGGGGTGGACAGCTTCTGGCAGGGGGTGGACGTGCCGGGGGCGGCGCTGAGCACCGTCGTGATCGCCAAGCTCCCCTTCCCGCTCCCCTCCCACCCGCTCATCGAGGCCAAGACCGAGCGGATCCGGGAGGAGGGCGGCAGCCCGTTCGAGGACTTCTTCCTGCCCGAGGCGATCCTCAAGCTGAAGCAGGGCTTCGGGCGCCTCATCCGGCGGAAGGACGACCGGGGGACGGTGATCCTCCTCGACAAGCGGGTGGTGAGCAAGGGGTACGGGAGGCGGTTCCTGAACGCGCTGCCGCCGTGCCGGATCGTGTACGAGGACTGACGCGCGCCATGCGGGGATTCGCTTCGCTCGTCCCCGCATGGCTCGCTCTGCAACAAACGGCGCGGCATACGGCCGCCGCGCCGCTTGTTGCATTCCGCGTGCAAGGCTTCCGGGCGGAGGAGGCTCGACCATGAAGTATCTCGTCACCGGCGCGAACGGCGGGCTGGGCTCGGCGCTGATGGAGGCGCTGCGCGGCGGCCCCGACACGGCCGTCGGCGTCGACCTGCCGGAGCTCGACGTC
>CAYUME010000590.1:0-3839 GCA_964445475.1 uncultured Planctomycetia bacterium | reverse complement strand
ATAGCCTCGAGCGCATGGCGGACCTGGGCGGGTGGGAGTCGATCGGCGGGCGGGACTGGTACGGCGAGACCGCCTCCCACCTGCGCGCCTCGCAGCTGGCCGACGGCCACTGGAACCTCAACACCCGCTTCTCGGAGTGGGGGATCGGCGACACGGCCTTTGCGATCCTCGTGCTGCGCCGGTCGACGCCGCCGGCGCGGCCGCCGGCGATCTGGGTGGGGGAATTGGCCGATTAGCCGCCCTTCTTGGCCGGCTTTTTCGGGGCCGGGGCGGGAGGAGGAGGCGGCGGCGGAGACGGGGCGACCGCCTCCTTTCTCGCCGCGTACTTGTCGGCATCCGCCTGCTTGGACGCCAACTGACGCTCCAGCGTCTCCTTGTCCTGGAGCAGGCTTCTCTTCAGCGCCTCGACCCGGGCGGCCTCGGTCTCGACGACCCGCATCGTCTGCTCGGCATCCCGGACGTCCTTCTTGGCCTCGGAATACTGCCGGGACGCGCTGTTGTCGAAGTTGTTGTTATTGTTGTTGTACCCGTTGTTCCGCATCCGGTCCTTGGCGCTGTCCCTCCGCCGCTCGGCCTCGGTCAGCCGCTTCTCCGCCTCCTTCCGGGCCTCCGCCACGTCCTTGGTGCGGGTCTCGCAGGCCTCGATGTCGGTGGTGACCCGCTTGAGCTTCTCGCCGAGCGTCTTCATCTCCCGGTCGAGGCGGGCCAGCGCGTTCGTCGTGATCTCCAGCTCGCGCTGTTTCTCGGACTCCTCGCGGGCGGCGGCGAACCGCGCCTCCTGTTCCGCGCGCAGCTTCGTCACCTGGTCCTTCGGGAGCCACTTGTCGCCCCACTTCTCCAGCCCCTGCGCGCGCTTCTGCTCCGCCTCCGTCACCCACGTCTTCCCGTCCTTCACGTATCCCATCGCCTCGATCATCGGGACGGCCTTCGGGTGGTCGGGCTTCAGCGCCAGGGCCTCGATCAGGTGCTGGGCGGCCCGGGTCGGCAGCTTCTTCTCCTGGCACCAGGAGGCCAGCGCGACGAGCGCGTCGGGGTCGCGCCGGTCCGTTTTTTCAAGCTGGTCTTCGTAGCGCTCGATCGGGGCGAGGCCTTCCTCGCGCGACTCGATCAGGTCCTTGGCGATCGTCATCGTGAGGGGCTTGCCCGAGACCAGGACCTCGATCTTGAGCTCGCGCTCGGTCTCGAAGAGGACGCGCCCCTCGTAGGATCCGCCGCCCTTCAGCGTGATCTTGTCGGCGGCGGCGGGGAGGGTGGCGGACGCGGTGGCGAGAAGGACCAGCGCGGCTGCGAACCTGGACATGACTCACCCCCTGTTCCGGCTCGGGAACGGATGCCTACGGAACGACCCGGGCGGCAGCCCATTGCTACTGTATAGTAGTATGCCGACGGGCGCGAAGATAGCGCGGATTTTATTTATTTTTCTTGCCCTTCCCCTTGCCGGGCGGATCGTCCTCTTTCTTCGCCTGGCCGGGGGGGACCCCGTCCTTCTTCTCCTGGCCCGGGGGCCCCCCGTCCTTTTTGGCCTGGCCGGGGGGATACTTGCCCTTGTGGACGTGGTGTTCCACGTAGGGCGTGTCGTTGTCCATCTCGAGCACGACTGCCGCGGTGGCGCCCAGCACGATCCCGGCGGGGAGGGATGCGCTCATCCTCCACGTGCCGCCGTCGAGGTGGAAGTAGACCTTCCGGTCGAGGTCGAAATAGACGCAGCTGTCGGGATAATAATGGTAGCGATGCTGGCGGCGATAGCCGTGCGCGGGGGCCTGGGGCGGCGGACCGCCGGAGGCCGCATGCGGGGGAGGCGGGGAGGAGGACTTGACTGCGCAACCCGCCACCGGGACCAGAGCCGCCAGCGCGCCGCCAACCCGCAGGAAGTCTCTTCGGGTTCCCATGATCGTCCTCCTATGCAAAGTGCAATGAGCCCCATGATAAATGGAGACCGGGCGTGGCGTCAAGGGGCTTGTGGGGCTGGCGGGGTCTGACGCCTTACCGGCGGCGGTTCGGGAGGCGGCCGCTCAGCTCCTTCTCGATCGTCCCGATCGCCGACCGGACCCCGAAGGCGTCGTGATCGAGGCCGGGATAGAGGCGGGAGAGCCAGCGGATGCGGTCGGCCGCCCGTTCGAGATCGTTCAGCGTCGCGCGTTTCCGGTCGCTGGCCCAGAGCGCGGCCGCGTGCCGGGCGCAGAGTCTGGCCAGGTTCTCGTGCAGGGTGCCCCGGAAAGGTGCAGTCCCCGTGCTGCACGGGGTTGCGCTCCGATCGTGCGGGGCTATAATGAGGGCCGGGATCTTCCCCGGCGCCCGTTCGAGCGGGCGATGCGCCTTTCCGTGATCCCCGTGTCGGAGGAATCGGCATGATGCGCGCGTTGGCCGTGTCGACGATGCTCCTGGCGGCGGCAGCCCCGGCGTGGGCGGGCAAGGTCCGGTTCAGCAGCGATTATGAGTCGTCCCTGGCCCGGGCCAAGAAGGAGGGGAAGCCAACCGCCCTCTTTTTCACGGCCGACTGGTGAGGGGGCTGCAAACAACTGGAGGCAGGTGCCTTCACAGCCGACCCCGTCGTCAAGGCATCCGAACAGCTGGTCCTGGTGGTGATCGACTGCACGCCGCGTCCCCCGAAGCGGATGGACCTGCTGCAGAAGTACGGCGTCCGCGGGCTGCCGACGCTCCTCTTCCTCGACCCGGACGGCGCCGTCGTCGGGCAGCTGGGGGCGCGGGATCCCGACGGCGTCGCCCGACAGTTCAATGACCTGGCCGGCAAATACCGGCCGCGCTTCCCGTGGGAGGCGTCCCTCGAGGCCGCGCTCGAGGCTGGGAAGAAGGACGGGCGGCCGGTGGCCGTGCTCTTCACGGACAAGTCGAAGGAGGCCCAGGAGGCCGAGGCGGCGTTCGACGACGCGGCGGTCCGGGCTCTGGCGAAGCAGGTGGCCGCCGTCCGGCACGAGATGGCGAAGGAGTGCAAGATCTGCGAGGCGTACCAGGCCGCGCCGGGGGGCCGGGTGGTCGTCGTGGACCCGAAGGCGGAAGCCCCCGCGGCGGCCCCCCTGGCGGTCCTGTCCGGAAAGCGGACGGGCGCGTCGCTGGCGGCGGGGCTGAAGGCCGTCTTGGAGAAGCGGGAGGCGGCGGTACCGGGCGCGGGGGAGGCCGGCGCAGCGGCGGTCGAGAAGGAGTGCCGGCTGGCGCTGATGCTGGCCCGCAACTTCATCAACCAGAAGGCCTACGACAAGGCCGAGGAGCAGATCCGGAAGGTGCTCGAGAAGTCGCCGGAGGGGAAGCTGGCGGACCAGGCGAAGGCGCTGCAGCGGGAGATCGACGCAGCGAAATGAGGCTGTTCCCGGGTGTCCGGCGACGAGTCGGATCCGATATCCCCCGCCCGCGGCGGGGGATTTTTTCACCCGATCAGGCCGGCGTCTCCCCCTCCTCCGGCTCGTCCTCGGGGTGGCGCCGCCGTTTCGGGGGCTTGGGCGGTTCGGGGTCGTCGTGCAGCGACTGCTTCCACTCCTCGCCTTCCTGCTGCTCGCGCATCATCTCGTCGAGGATCTGCGGGGCCTTCTTCATCATGTCGTTGAGCGCCTTGCGGACCTCGGGGGGCGCGTCGACCCCGCGGAACTGCTTCTGCACCTGCTGGAGGGTCTGCTGCTGCGCCTGGAGCATGACCGCCGTCTGGAAGAGGGCCGTGCCGGTCCGGACGATGGCGTCCAGCTCGTGCGGCGCGGGCGGGGTCTTCGTCGCGCCGAAGTGGACCTCGGCGATCCGGCGCGCCTGGATCAGGGCGTCGTTGAGCCAGAGCGCGAGCTCGTTGAGCACGGCGGCGCGCAGGGCCTTGGGATCGGCGGGATCTGCAGGAG
>CAYUME010000589.1:2686-3842 GCA_964445475.1 uncultured Planctomycetia bacterium | reverse complement strand
GCCGGCGTACTCCAGGAGCATGAACTCCTGCTCGCGCCCCCGGTGCGCGAGACGCTTCATGCCGAGGTATCGGCCGATGCCGTGCAGGGCGTGGACGACGGCGTCCCCCGGCTCCAGCGCGAGGACATCGGCCGCCTCCGCCCCCACGCGCGCCCCGCCGGGGGCGTGACGGACGCGGTGGCGGTGGAAGATCTCGGCGTGGGCGACGAAGACCCACGCGGGATCGCCGGCCGAGAACCCCGCCTCCAGCCGCCCCCGGCGCGTCTCGAAGGACGCGGGGAGGCCGCCCGCCTCCAGAAGCAGGTCCCGCAGCCGCTCCTCCTCCGCCACGGTATCGCAGAAGACGACGAACCGCGCCGCGGAGGCGGCAAGCGCGGCGACCTCCCGCGGGATGTCGGACAGGGCCGAGGCGAACCGCTGGAGGGACCGGACGCGGAGGTTCAGCGCCGCCGGGCCCTCCGGCACCGGCAGCGAGTCGAGATGCACGGACGGGCGGGCGGCCGCGACCGACCGGAAGGCCGCGAGACGCTCCCGGTGGCGGGTCCCCTCCGCGACGTCGGTCCGGGCCAGCCGGTCTTCCAGGTCGACCGGATCGCGCCAGACCACCCGCGCCCCGGCGCCGAGATACTCGAGCACGCTCCCCTCCGCGACCGCCCCGGCCGCCCCCAGGACCGCCAGCGCCCCCGACTCCCCCCGCGACGCCTGGTCCCCCGGATCGAAGCGACGGATCGAGTCGATCCGGTCGTCGTCGAACTCGACGCGGGACGGCAGGTCGTCCCCGAAGGGGTAGACGTCCACGAGGCTTCCGCGCAGCGCGTACTGGCCGGGCGCCTCGACCAGGGTCGCGCGCTCGTACCCCCGCTCCGCCAGCGTCGCGGCCAGGATGTGGGGCGTGGAGCGGCCGCCGACCGCCAGGTCGACCCGCCGGGCCATCAGGGCCGCGCGGGCCGTCACCGGGGCCAGGGCCGCCGCGGGCGAAGCGACCGCCACCTCCGGCGGTGACGCCGAGGCCATCGCCCCCAGCGCCCGGAGGCGCTCCGCGCGCGAGAGGGGATCCAGTCCCGCGCCGTCCGGAGGCGGGAGGAGCAGGACCCGGACCCCGAACGTCTCGAGATCCGCGGCCAGCGCCTCGGCGGCGGCCACGCCGGGGGCGACG
>CAYUME010000589.1:0-2652 GCA_964445475.1 uncultured Planctomycetia bacterium | reverse complement strand
CCGCGTCCCGCGGTCCGGTCCCGCCACGCCCTCGCCGGCCTGCGCGCGGGAGAGGGCCGCAACCAGGCAGGCGGCCGCGCTCCCCCAGAGCCCGCCGACGGCGGACTCGCCGGCGCGCCCGAGCAGCCAGCGGGCCGCCTCGCCGAAGGGGCCCCCCGCGATCAGGTCGCGTGGCGACGGGGCGGAAACCGGTGGGGCCGAGGCCATGGGGCGAGAAGAGCGTTCAGGGTCCTGCGTGGAACGTCACGCGTCTCGCGATCAACAGGGCGCGATCAACGACGTCCCGTGTCCGGCGTCGCGCGTCGCCGGGAACGCGGTCATCCGGTCGACTCCTCACGCCCCGCGTCGGTCGAGTCGGGATCCGGCGGCGGCCCCTCCACCAGGAGGCCGAGGGCCACCAGCGCGGCGCGCGCGGCCCGCTGCTCGGCCTCCTTCTTGCTCTTCCCCCACGCAGGACCGAAGACCGTCCCCTTCACCTCCGCCGTCACCTGGAAGAACTTCCCGTGGTCCGGGCCCAGCTCGCGCGTCACCTGGTAGACGGGGATCACCGTCCACTGTTTCTGGGCGTAGTCCTGGAGCATGGACTTGTAGTTCTTCTCGTGCTCGTTCTTGAGGACCTGCTCGACGGTCTTCTCGAGGTTGCGGAGGATGAAGGCCTTGGCGTCCGCGAGCGAACCGTCGAGGAAGATGGCGGCCACCAGCGCCTCGAAGACGTTGCAGAGGATGGAGCGCGGCACGGGCCGCCGGGCGTTGAGCCCCTTGCCGAGAACGATCAGCGGCTCCAGCCCCAGCGCCTTCGCCTCGATGGAGAGGGACTGGGCGCTGACCACGTAGGACTTGATCGTGGAGAGATCCCCCTCCTCGTAGTCCGGGAAATGGTGATAGAGGAACTCGGAGATGGTGAGCCCGAGGACGGCGTCGCCGAGAAACTCGAGCCGCTCGTTGCAGGCGTGCTCGCGGTCGCGGGCGGAGGAATGGGTGAGGGCCTGGACCAGCAGGCGCCGGCTGCGAAAGTTGTAGCCGATCGCGCGCTCCAGATCCTCCAGGCGCTCACGCGTCAGGTGATCGTGGTACCCCATAGGCGAACACCCTTCGAAACGGGTGACGGCCGACGCCCGGGAGCGCCGCGCCTTCCCGGAGGAGCGCCCGACCGGAGACGGCGGACACGCCAAGGCTCGCGGCGCGGACGACCGGGACGAAACCCGGCGCAGAGGGACGTCCATCCAGGGCAGGGGCGGGGTCCTCGAACCCCGCCGGACCGGCCGTCCACCGGCCGGATCGGCGTGGAATGGCTTGGCAGGTGCCCGCGTTGAACCGGCAGGAACACCGGCTAAGCAACTCCCGCAGCGTCCCGCGCGCCGGACATCACGCGCCGAGGCATTCTAGGCCCCCCCCGGCCGGATGTCAACGAACGGACCCGGCAAATATACCTTGCCTTTCCGACCCGGGCCTGAGACAAGAGAGCTTCCCCGCGCGCGGAGGCACCGCCCCCGCACCGGCCCGTCGGAGCCCGCCATGAGCACCCGCGCCGTCCGGATCCTGCTGGTCGCCGACAACGAGGCGGACGCGGAGGCCGTCCGCGGCCTCCTCCGCGACGCCGGCACCGCGCGCTTCGAGGTCGCACGGACCGCCGCCTTCGAGGAGGCCCTCGACCGCCTGGCCCGTCGCGACACCGACGCCTGCCTCGTCACCGCCCGGATCGGAGACCGCGACGGGCTCGACCTCGTCCGCCAGGCCCGCGAGCGCGAGCTGACCTCGCCGATCCTGGTCCTCCACGAGAAGGAGGACTACGACACGGACATGAAGGCCATGCGGGCGGGGGCCTTCGACTTCCTGGTCCGGGGACGGCTCGACGCGACCCGCCTGGAGCGCACGATCCGCTACGCCATCAGCCGTCAGGTCGCCGAGGACGCCCTGCGGGAGTCCGGCACGCAGCTGGCGGCGCGTGTGAGGGAGCTGGAGCGGCACGCCCAGGAGACCACCCATCTCGGCCAGATGGGAAACCTCCTCCAGGCCGCGCTCTGCGAGGAGGAAGCCTACGCCGTCGTCAGCGGCTATGCCCGACGCCTCTTCGCGACGGGCACGGGGGCGCTCTTCGTGGCGAACGCCCCCCGGAACCGGCTCGATGCGGCCGCCACGTGGGGGGAGGCGTCGGTCGGGGAGACCACCTTTGTGCCGGACGGGTGCTGGGCCCTCCGGAACGGCCGCATCCACCGCTTCGACATCGACACCCCGGCGGCCGCCTGCCCGCATGCCGGGGCGATCCCGCCGGGCACCGTCACGCTCTGCATCCCGCTCACCGCGCGGGAGGGCGTGCTCGGTCTCCTCCAACTGCGCACCCCCGCCCCCGCCCCCGCGAGCATCCCCCTTCCGAACGGGGGCCAGGCCCCGCTGACGGGCCCCGAGCACCAGCTGGCCGTGACGCTCGCCGAACAGGTCGCCGTCGCCCTCGTCAGCCTCCGGCTCAAGGACACGCTGCGCCGGCAGTCCATCCGGGACGCCCTCACGGGGCTCTTCAATCGCCGCTACCTGGAAGAGTCGATGGCGCGCGAGATCTCCCGCGCCCACCGCAAGGGCACCCCCATGGGCATCGCCATGATCGACCTCGACCACTTCAAGCAGTTCAACGACACCTATGGCCACGCGCTGGGC
>CAYUME010000588.1:2422-3844 GCA_964445475.1 uncultured Planctomycetia bacterium | reverse complement strand
GTTGCCGGTGTACAAATGAAACGCCAAGGCGCCAAGGTCGCCAAGACATCGCCAAGCACTTGGTGTAAGGGCATCCGATGAGACTCCTTCCATCCGTCGCGGCTCTGGCCATCCTCGCCGCGTTCGCCGCCCTTTCGGCCCTTGCGGCCGAGCCCACCCCGCCCTCCGACGCCGACGCCCTGCGCGACCTCGTCGAGGCCGACTGGGCGGCGCAGGAGAAGAGAAAGGGCCGCGCGCCGGAGGCGCCCGAGGCGGTCCGGGACGTCGTCGCCCGCGCCGGGCGCGTCCTCGACGACCTCCGCGCCGCGCCGGGCGCGCCCGATGTCGCCGACGCGGACGCCGCGCTCGCGCGCCTCCGCGCGGAGGCCGGCGGCCTGGACGCGCTCGACGACGCGGCCCGCCACGCCCTCTACCGCCGCGTCCGCGGCCTCGCGCGCGACTTCGCGCTGCGCAACCCCCGCCTCGCCGGCGCCCCGGTCCTCTTCATGAAGCGCCGCCGCTTCGTCTGCCAGATGCTCCACGAGTATCTCGGCTACTACTACCCGGACATCGGGGGCGGCGGCGTCTTCGTCCTCGAGGAGCCCGGCCGGTCGCTCAGGACCCGCGACCTCCTCCGCGGCCGCCTCCCCGAGGGCGCCTTCGCGACCCTCGCCCTCTCCTGGGACGCCCGCACCGCCTACTTCGCCTTTGCCGACCGCACGACGGGGAAGCCCGACTTCTACGCCCCGCAGGCCGGCCGCTGCTATTTCCACATCTATGCCGTCGGTGCCGACGGCGAGAGCCTCCGCGCGCTCACGACGGAGGCGGTCGACGACTTCGACCCGTGTCCGCTCCCCGACGGGGGCCTCGCCTTCATGTCGTGGCGTCGCGGCGGGTTCTGCCGCTGCAACAACCCCTGGGAGCCGCTCCCGTCCTACACGCTCCACCGCATGGACGCCGACGGGACGAACGTCCGGACGCTCTCCTTCCACGAGACGAACGAGTGGCACCCCAACGTCCTCCTCGACGGCCGGATCGTCTACATCCGCTGGGACTACGTCGACCGCTCCGCCGCGAACTTCCACGGGCTCTGGGCGACCAACCCCGACGGGACGAACGCCGTCGCCCTCTTCGGCAACTACACGTCGCGCATCAACGCCTGCTACCAGCCGCATCCCGTCCCCGGCTCGAAGCGGATCGCCTTCATCGCCGGCGCCCACCACGCGGACGTCGGCGGCACGATCTGCCTCCTCGACCCGGAGAAGGCGGCGCTGGACCCGGAGACCGGCCTGGACCGCTTTGACGCGATCGAGGTCCTGACCCCGGAGGTCTGCTTCCCCGAGGGCGACGAAAAGGACGGCGGCTGGCCGACGAGCTACTACCACAGCCCGTGGCCGCTCTCGGAGGACCGCCTGTTCGCCCGGCGCACCCCTGAGGAGCTCC
>CAYUME010000588.1:0-2412 GCA_964445475.1 uncultured Planctomycetia bacterium | reverse complement strand
GCGAGTGCGCCTGGCGCGACGGTATGCACATCGCGGAGGACCATTTCCTCGTCGCGCACAGCTTCGACGCCATCCCCGGCATGAGCTCCGGCGGGAAGGCGGACTCCGCGGGGATCTACTACTTCGACCGGTTCGGGAGCCTTGAGCTGCTCTACCGGGAGGAGGGGATCTCGTGCATGTACCCGATCCCGCTCGCCCCGCGCCCGGTCCCGCCGGCCGTCCCGAGCGCGCTGGACGAGACGCTCGGGACCGAGGGCGAGCTCCTGCTCACCGACGTGACCCGGAGCCTCTTCCCGCTTCCCGCCGGCCGGCCCGTCACGGCGCTGCGCGTCTGGCAGGTCCTCCCGAAGACGACGCACGTCGTCAACAAGCCGCGGATCGGTCACGCGAACGCCGAGAGCGCGCGGATGCTGCTCGGCACGGTGCCGGTCGAGGCGGACGGCTCGGCCTACTTCCGCGTGCCCGCCCGCAAGCCGGTCTACTTCCAGGCGGTCGACGCGGAGGGGCGCGCGGTGCAGGGGATGCGGAGCGTCGTCTACCTCCAGCCGGGCGAGCGCCGCGGCTGTGTCGGCTGCCACGAGCCGCCGGGGAGCGCCGCCGTCCCGCCCGCCCGGACGCTCGCCGCGAAGCGCCCCCCCTCCGTCCTCCGGCCGGGCCCGGACGGGACGCTCCCGTTCAGCTACCCGCGCCTCGTGCAGCCGGTCCTCGACAGGCATTGTGTCCGCTGCCACGACGGGACGGAGGGGAACGGCAAGGGCAAATCCGTCCTGACGGGCGACCCCGCCGGCGCGTTCAGCCGGTCGTACGAGGGGCTGAAGCCGTTCCTGCGCTGGTACGAGTGGGGCGGGAAGAGCATCGCGCAGGCGGTGACGAAGCCGGGCCGCCAGGGCGTGGACGAGAGCCCGCTCGCGCGGATCCTGTCGGACGCGCTTCACGCCCGGGAGGCGAAACTCTCCGGCGAGGACCGCCTCCGGCTCTACCTCTGGATGGACGGCAACGCGCCCTTCTATGGCACGTACGGCAAGGAGGAGCAGGCCGCCCAGAAGCGCGGCGAGGCGGTGCCGCCGCCGGTGCTTCAGTGAGGGGGGACCCTTGCCGAGTCCGACGTAGCGTCGAAGACGCGGAGGCGGATGGTCCCCCGGATGTTTTGTCTCGACTGCGCGGCCTCTCGTTTCAGCGATGTCGCGGAATCGGAGACTGCGATGAGGCGTGAACAACGTCCGGGCGGGGACCCGCCCCGCCCCTCGATCGTTCCGGCGTTGCCGGCCGAGGGGCGGGTCTCCTGACCCGCCAGGGTGCTTCAACAACGTCCATCGGTCGAGGTCGTCCCATGATCCAGAAAGCTGCGGTCCTCTTCATCGACGCCGTGGGGAGCGTAGAAATATCGCGGATCCTCGGACCGACAAAATACAACAATGAGCTTCTCGGGCCTCTTCAGGGTTGTTTCCGTGACATGTTGTTCTTTCACGGCTTTGCCGAAAAAGAGGGGAATAGAACGACCTGTCAGAAACACAACGACTCTTCGTTCGAACCCTCCTCTAGCGCGAAGAAGTTCTGGGCCATTCGTGGAGATGAATTATGCGCCGTTATTGCGTGCTCAGAAGACAACGACATCCCAAAGGCTCTTCGAAAGTTGCTCTGGTTGGGACTCGAAACCAAGCTCATCTGGTGGCAAAGAGAACCCAATTTGACTCGTCTGCGTGAAGGAGCGGCTTTGTATGAGTTGGGTCTTGGATTGCATCTGGGGCCTGTTATTGTGGAGTCGCGCCCTTGGCAACAAGCTGACTGTTCAAACAAGGACACGGTCGAAGGGCTGGCACTGAATTACGCAAAGCGAATCGAGGGGATCTCCCGTAACGGCGAGAATTCTGGCCTAATGGTATCCGAGGAGGCGTGGATGTCCCTCGGAGGAAACCAATGTGCAGATGCATTCTTCGACAAATCTCGCAAAGAAACACCCAAGGGCATGGATCCACTGAAAGTGCACGAAGTCGTGGCCTACATGCCACCCGAATCCATCCTGACGTTAGAGCGACTTGATGAACTAAAGAAAGTTCTTTTGTCACGTCCCTTCGATCTGTCTGCAAATTATGTGCTCATGAATTATTTCGCCACAAATGAACGCTATGAGGAGACTGAACAACTCGAGAAGAACATTCATTTGTTTGTAGAAAATCACATCGGATTGAGTAAGTGGATGAGGGACTCGCAAAACCGGCTGTCTCATGGGAAAGAAAAACAATAGGACTGCTCACGAGGAGGCCAGGCGTGAAAATCCACCATTTCGCTTATTTCCTGCTGGTGTTTACCCACGTAGTTTTGCGCGCTGCCGTTGCCGCCCCCGCCGACCCCTACACGGTCGCCGCCTACTACTTCCCCGGCTACCACCCGCACCCGCGGAACGACGCGCGG
>CAYUME010000587.1:0-3852 GCA_964445475.1 uncultured Planctomycetia bacterium | reverse complement strand
CCTGGTACGGTATCCGCGCGGCAGCGCTCACGCGGCCCGCGCGGCACAAGACAGCCTTTTGCCTGGGGTTTCGGGGCCCCAACCCCGAAACGCAAGGCAATCCAAGCCCTCCGCCGTGAAATCCTATGCGCGGGGGGGCCGTCAGGGTGACATGCGCCCCCTTGAGGGCGCAGCGATTTTCGCCTGCGACGCCACTGGCCTGCGCGGATCCCTCAAGGATAATCCTGCCACCCCGGCGTGGGGCACGTTCGCGTGCACCGGGGACGGGAAGCGGTGATCGCCAACGTGATGGGATGTACGATCCGCGAGCAGGGCTTTCTTGTCACTTCGGGTAGAATCCCAGCGTGATGCTGTAGGTATCCCGGTCGTTGGGCGAATCGGCCACGTAGACCTCGAACCCCTGCGCCGTCGGCTCGACGCAGATCACGTCCCGGCCCGAGCGCTCGAGGATGCGGACCGTTTCGAGCGAGACGCGCGAAGCCACGTCGGTCCAGCGCGGGGGCGTCCGGTCCAGGTCGTGCCACGGCTGCCCGTCGATCCGGACGTCCTGCGGCGGGCCCCAGTGGAAGTGCCGGTAGGACAGCGCGCCTTTCGTGAAGACGAACTTGCCGCTCCCGTCCACGACCGCCGAGAGCGTGATCCGCTCGAACGGCGGGCCGGCCAGCTCCCCCGCCACCCGGCCGATCGGACGCGGGGCCGCCCGATCCGCCTGCAGACGCCTCTTCTCCTCCAGCAGGGCCTGGACCTCCGCCTGCAGGCCCTGCTGCTTCAGCGTCGCGACCACGTCGTCGAGGGCCCCGCCGCGCGCCGCCCGCAGGGCCTCCGCCTTCCGCTGCGCCTCCGCGTCCAGCGCCGCCAAGGCCTGCTCGTACCGGTCCTTCAGGACCTGCTGGAGCAGGACGGCGCTGCCTTTCGGGCACAGCGGTTGGTACGACGCGATCGTCTCCAGGACGCCGGCCGGCACGTCGTCCCGGTCCGCGGGGGGATACCAGACCTGGTTGTCGAGGTGGGACTGGATCCTCGCGTTGTCGGGCTTCCGGCCGTGGCATGCCTTCAGGATGTCGCCCAGGTCGGCCAGGTCCTCTTCCGTCACATCCGCCTGAAGCCGCCGCTTCTGGACGATGACGGCCTGGACGAGGCGGGCCGCCTCCTCTTTCGTCCGGGGGATGTCGAGAAAGCAGTACCGCAGGTCGATCGGGGCTGCACCCTGGGCGTCCAGAAAGCGCCAGGTGATCGCGCCGTCCTTGCCGGCGGTCCCGCCTTCCGGGGCGACCACCCGGCGCAGGGTGGGCGCGTCGGCCACGAACGGCATGCCGGCGGGAGTCCCCTCGCGCGGCGCCTCCCGCTCCGCCCACCCCCGCCGTTCCAGGCCCGACTCGAAGGCCTTCACGTCCAGGCGGACCTCGGCCTCGCCGACCGATCCGCTCCACGTCGTGCCGGGCTCGGCGCCCAGCGAGAGCGATTCGACGAGGCCCCGCTCCGTCACCGCGTACCACAACTTTGCGTCCCCGGTTTTTCCGGGGTGGCGGGCGGTCGAGGAGGGCGCGACCGCGAAGGGCATGGTGCAGCGGATCCGGATCGTCCGGCGCTCGCCGGGCTCGAACGCCATGTCCCACAGGAAGATGCCGCGGTGCCTGTTCTGCAGGTCCTTCTTCGTGAACCGGACGGCGTACGCGTTGCCCTCCTCGAAGAGGGTGAACTTGTACTTGGCCACCCAGTGGGCGGTCGGCTTCTCCCCCTCGAAGACGTCGTCCGGGAAGGGGACATCGAGCGGGTATCCCGCCTGCAGCTTGACGGGCCGGTCGGAGTCGTTCCGGAGGGTGAAGAGGCCGTCATACTCGAACCGGCTCGCCCCCGCTCCCGTGCCGTCGAAGGGCAGGGGGCCGCGCACGGGGACGACCGTGATCGACTCCCGGAGCAGTCGTACGGCCCCCGAGGACCACAGCTCCGTCTCGGAACCGCTTCCCCGGAAGACGCCGATGTCGCTCGGTGCCGGGCGGGGCGCCAGCAGGAGGACGCACGGAATGGCGATCCATCGTTTCATGGGGGGCCCCCCTTGGTTCCTGACGACGCGCGCCCCGCCAGAGATCCCGCCGCGACTGGCCTGCCCCCGAGAACGATACCACCCATTATGCGTGTTTAGCAAGCTTGGCCGGAGGGCGAAGGAGACCTCCATAACTCCCCGACGGCCATGCGACCGCTTACGACGCCAGCGGACGACAATCCAGCGAACTGTGCGGGCGAATCCTGTTGTACTCCTCCCACCACCGATCCACGAGCACCTGCGCCTCCCACTCCAATCGGCCTGACGCCGGGATTCTATGCGGGCACCGTCCGCGTGGAGGAGAGGACGGGAGCGGTGACAGCGGGGCCATCGATCGTCTCCCTGGAGGTCACGCCCTGATACGGAAGACGCCGGCACCCCGCTCGGACAGCGGCGCCGGGTGATACGGCACGGGAATCGGAAGGAAGCGGATTCGCGGAAACGCCCCGCGACGGAGGATGACCGCGGTCCGCTTATTCGCCGCGAGGCGGGACCTCCCGGGTTGGTTCCACCCGCTCATGTCGGACCCGGACCGGCTCGTTCCTCCCGCAGCGCAGGCATTCTCTCCGCACCTCGATCCGTCGCATCAGGACGCGCGACGGCTCCGGGCTCTCCGGATGGCCGGCCACCGGTCCGGGCTGATGGGACTGTTCGTACTCGCTCCACGTGTGAAGCAGATGCATCTGCCTCAGTTGTTTCGCAATCCAGTCAAAAACCATCGGCCCTCCGCATCGAGCCCCTTGGGGTGGGATACATGCAAATCCCGTGCCGGCGCCCCCCCTTGGCATGAAGCGCATTCAATCCCATTCTCTTGCGGGTCAAGGGAATGCGGATATCGCGGCGGTCGGCACCCAGGACAAACCGCCGTGGCTGGCCGGGAGGCGCATTCTTTTGTGGTCAATTGCACATTAAACCGGGCAGGTGCCGGATGGGCTGTTCGTCCAGCTCCGCGTTTCCGGGAAGCAACGGTCCCGGGATCCTGCGGGGAGTCCCGCACGCGAGTGGGAGGGATATATCCCCCCCCTGCCACCCGACCGCGCGAACGGATGCTTTCTTTTGAATGGATGAGGAGCAGGGGGTATCTTTTCACACGTCCGAGGCCCCGCCCTATCCCGGGAGCGCACCCGGGAGGAGGGCTGGCGCTGGCGTCCGTGACAAAAAAAACTGCAAGTCGGCACGGCGGCTCGTGCCGGGCGATCGGTCGCGAGGAAATCCGTGGCGACCGGACCGCGGAGTTCGTTATAATCCAGAGGCGCGATCCATGGCTTCCGGATCGTCCTGACATGCGGCTGCGGGTGAGGGACCATGTCGAAAAAGCCCCGTCCGGCCATCCTGGTCATCGACGACGAGCCCCCGCTCCACGAGGCGCTGCAGGAGCTGCTGGGGGACGCGTACGACCTCCGGAAGGCCACCGACGCCGAGTCGGGCATGACCGCGCTCCGGACGGAGCGGTTCGCATGCATCCTGCTCGACCTGACGATGCCCGGCGTGGACGGCTTGACGTTCCTCCAGCGGTTCCGGGAGCGGGACGCGCGGACGCCGGTGATCGTGCTGACGGCGACGCGGACGGTCCAGACGGCGGTCCGGGCGATGCGGCTCGGTGCGGAGGACTATATCACCAAGCCGTGGGAGCCCGATGCGCTCCGCCTGGCGGTCTCCCGGGCCGTCGAGCGCAGCCGCCTGCTGGACCGGATGGAGGCCTACGAGGCCGGCGCGCGGCCCGTCGCATTCGATGCGATCGTGGCGCGCTCGTCGGCGATGCCGGCGGTGATCGACCTGGCCCGCCAGATGGCCGCGAACGACTCCCG
>CAYUME010000586.1:3356-3867 GCA_964445475.1 uncultured Planctomycetia bacterium | reverse complement strand
AGCTGCTCCCCGTCCCCGCGGCAGACGAAATCGACCTCCGGGCACTGCCGGCGGACCCGCGCGGCGTTGAGCGTCGCGAAGACGCCCCCGAGGGCGATCCGGACGCGGCCGTCCGAGGCCCGGAGCTGGCGGACCAGCCTCTTGGCGTGCGGGTAGGCGGTCGTGGAAAGGAAGCTGATCCCCACGAGGTCCGGCCGCAGGCGCCTCACCTCGGAGAGGACGGCGTCGTTCGACGCCTCGGGGCTGGCCTGGTCGAAGACGAAACACTCGTGCCCCGCCTGCTTGACCACGGCGGAGAGGGTCATGACCCCGAGGGGAGGGAAACCCATGACGCGGACCCGGCCGGTCGGAGGACGGCGGCGGTCGGGAACGGAGAAAAACTGCGGGTCGCGGACATGGATCAGGACGACGCGCATGGGCGAGTCTCGATCGGAAACCCCGCCCCCCCGGGCGTCGATCCCTGAATAACGCGCCGAGCCGGATTTTATCAGGACCGCGCGCAAAAAGACAG
>CAYUME010000586.1:0-3346 GCA_964445475.1 uncultured Planctomycetia bacterium | reverse complement strand
CCCACCCTTCCACGCTCCACGCTCCACGCTCTACGCTATTGCCCCCGACCTGGCCCCCGGTCCGGCCCCCACCCTCCGCCCGGCCGACGGTCGCCGCCCAGTAAAGCGTCCCATCCGGCTCCGCCCTGTCCCCTCACGCGGCCGCGCGAGGACTGATACATGCTCATCCGCGCCGGGAGCCACGCCAGCATCCGCACGTTCCCGACGATGTCGATGTCGTATTCCGACCAGTCGCGGTCGTCCACCAGCCAGTCGCAGGCCTCGTCGGCCTTGTCCCACTTCTTCTCCTCCGCCTCGACCGAGCGCTGGTTCGACTTCCACCAGGTCACCCACTCGGCGGCGTTCTGGGACGTCGTGGTCATCCCGGTGAAGTAGCGCAGGAGCCAGCCCGACCACTGCCGGCAGTGGGTCGGTCCCGGCAGGCCGTACTGGATGAGCCCCGGGATCACCGGCTTGTCGATCTTGCGCAGGGCGTGGAGGGTGATGTTCCGCAGCTCGTCCGGCTCGAGGAGCCGCGTCAGGACCTGCGGCGCCGTCTTGCTCTCCCCCATGATGCCGAGATACTTGATGCAGTCGGCCAGGATGTCGGGCTTGGTCTGCGACTTCCGGAGGAGGTCGAGCATCGGCTTGACGGCGAGGGCCTTGTGCTTCTTGAGGACGGAGGCGACCTCGTTGCGGAGCGGCAGCTCGCCCTGGGCGACGAAGCCGTCGATCAGCACCCGGAGGGCCGGCTCCGTGCCGGCCTTCTTGACGGCGGCGATCACGGCCTTCTTCTGGGCCTCGCTCCCCTTGGCCGCGTCCTTCAGGGCGGCCTGCTTGGCCAGCGCCGCGCCGTCGTACGCGCCCAGCGCCTCGCCCAGCGCCGCGTAGACCCCCGCGTCCGCTTCCGTCTTCAGGAGCTCGGCGAGCGGCGCGAGCGCGTCCGGGACGGCTTCCTTCCCGAGCCGCTCGACGGCCTCCCGGCGCGTCGCGGCCTCGGCCGAGGCCAGATCCTCCATCAGCTCCTTGGGCGACTTCGGCTTGACCGGCTCGACCGGCGGCGGGACCGGGGTCATCGCGACCGGCGTCGGCTGGGCCGAAGGCGGCCGGACGGGCGCCAGCGTGGCGGCGGCGGGATCGGGGGAGGCCGGCGGGACCGCCGGGACGGGAGCGGGAGGCTCCGGAACCGGGGGGGGCGCGACCGGCTTCGGGGGCTCGGGCGGCTTCACCGCCTGCTCCGACGCCATCTTGTCGCGGTAGAGCCGCATCTCCTGGATGGTCGTCGCCGCCTCTTTGTCGAGGTACTCGTACTCCGCCCCGGTGAAGACCTCCCGCGCCTCGTTGTAGCCCTTCAACGCCCGCTCCAGCAGTTCCACGCCCGCCGTGAGCTTCCGGTTCCGCTCTTTCGGGTCCGCGGTCTTGAGGGCGTCGTCGTACATCCCGCGCGCGAGCTTCCGGCAGGTCGCCGCCTCGGCGGTGATCTGCGCGGGATCCTTCAGGACCGTTTTCACCTCCGCCTTGTCGACGGAGAGGGTACCGAACCGCGTCTTCACCTCGTAGGCGTCCCCCTTGTCGGTCACGTCCCCCTCGAGCCGCTTGCCGTCCTTCAGGACGAGGATGTCGGGAAAGGCGCCGGGGGCGGCGGCGAGGAAGGCGAGACACGCGGCGACCGCGAGGCGGAAAGAAGGCATGGTCGGCTCCTCAAACAAATTCCGCCCGGAGGCGGGAATGGCCCGTCTCTGACCCAGTATAGACAACAGAAGCGCCCCGCCGCATACAGGGGGCGCTTCCATATATTACGCAATCCGCCGCCGAATGTTGCAGAAACATGCACAAAAAGCCCCGCCCCCGACTTCCCCGCCCCCGCTTCCACCCATATGGGATCGGCCGGATACCGCGCAGGCGTCTCGGCGGACGCCCTGCCATCCCCGCAAAGGCCGGCCCCCGTGCGGCGCGCGGAACCCCGCCTATTTTCCTTTGACGCGGGGGCCGTTTGACATAGAAATAGAAAACGCCGCGCGGCACACGGGCCACCGTTCCCCGCCCCGCGCCCCCGCGAGGATGGAAACAGCCCCATGCTGCGCACCCGCGCGATCCTCGAACGCATCGAAAGGCTCCGTCTCGCCCCCTACGCGGCCCTCAGCGCGGGGGCGGCACGCGAGCACCGGGAGCCCCCCCCGGCCACCCGCACCGCGTTCGAACGCGACTGGAACCGCATCCTCCACTCCCGCGCCTTCCGCCGCCTCGAGTACAAGACCCAGGTCCTCCCGTTCGGCATCGGCAGCGACTTCGTCCGCAACCGCCTCACCCATACGCTCGAGGCGATGCAGATCGGGATCGGCATCGCCCGCGCCCTCGGCCTGAACGAGGACCTCGTGATGGCCGTCGTCATGGCCCACGACCTCGGCCACACCCCCTTCGGCCACAAGGGGGAGGAGGAGCTCGCGCACTGCTCGGGCGACTTCAACCACAACGCCCACAGCCTCCGCATCGTCCGGGAGCTGGAGCACCGCTATCCCGACTTCCCGGGCCTCAACCTGACGCGCCTCACCCTCGAGGGGATCGAGAAGCACAACACGGACTACGACACCCCGGGGTCCGCCGACTTCTTCACGGGCGAGAGCCCGACGCTGGAGGCCCAGGTGGCGGGGATGGCCGACACGATCGCCTACCGGGCGCACGACATCGAGGACGCGATCGAGAGCGGGATCGTCCCCGCGCGGCGCTTCGAGCGCGTCCCCTTCTGGCGGGAGGCGCTGAAGGCCGTCCCGCGGATGGAGCGCTCGGGCGTCTGGTTCGCCCAGGTCTCCCGCTCGGCCATCTCGCTCATGATCACCGACGCCATCCGTGCCTCGGCCGCCGCGATCGCCCGCCGCCGGATCCGCTCCCTCGCCGACGTCCGCCGCCGCCGCGCCCCCCTCGTCGCCTTCAGCCCCCGCATGGAGCATCTCCAGAAGGACCTGGCCGCTTTCCTGATGGACGAATTCTACCTCTCCCCCCAGGTCGTCCGCGCCTGCAAGCGCGGCACCGACGTCATCCGCGCCCTCTTCAACGTCTACACCGAGACCCCCCGGATGCTGCCGCGCAAGGTCCAGGCCGAGATCCGCGCCGCCGGGCGGGACCGGTCGAAACGGATCGTCGCCGACTACATCGCCGGCATGACCGACCGCTTCGCCATGGCCGAGTACGCCAACCTCTGCGAGGGCGGGAAGGAGATGGGGTTCGACCCGACGGTCTGGAAAAGCCTGGAGGGCTGAGCCCGCAGACCACGCGGATCAAACAACTCAAGCCCTACGTGATCCAAGGGCCCTGCTCCGCGTGATCTGCGTGATCTGCGGGCCCCCCTCCGCGTGATCTGCGTGATCTG
>CAYUME010000585.1:0-3869 GCA_964445475.1 uncultured Planctomycetia bacterium | reverse complement strand
CGGGCCGAGGCCGAGACGCAAAAGAAGGCCGCCGACGAGGCCCTGGCCAAGGCCAGGGACCAGGCCGCCGCCGCCGCGACGGCCGTCCAGGCCGCGGAGGCCGCGTCCACGGCAACGGCCGCGGATGCGGCCAAAACACCGGAGGAGAAGAAGAAGGCCGAGGAGGAAGCGGCCGCCCGGCGCAAAACGGCTGCCGACGCCGCGGCGGCCCTGGCCCAGGCGCAGCAGCGCGAGCAGCAGGCGCAAGCGAACGCCGCGGCCGCCTCGCAGAAGCGGGCCGAGACCGAGTCGCAGAATAAGGCCGCCGAGGAAGCCTTGGCCAAGGCCAAGGGCCAGGCCGCTGCCGCGGCGACGGCCCATCAGGCCGCCGAGCAGGCCGCCCAAGGGGCGGAGGCGGCGGCCAAGGCAACGGCCGAGCGTGCCGGCCGGACCGAGGAACAGATGAAGCAGGCGGCCGCCAACGCCGCCGCCAAGCGGAAGGCGGCCGACGCCGCCAAGGCCGCCCTCGCCCAGCCGCAGCAGGGCGAACAGCAGGCCCAGGCGCAGGCCGCGGCCGCCGCACAGAAACGGGCCGAGACCGCGGCGCAGAAGAAGGCCGACGACGAGGCCCTGGCCAAGGCCAGGGACCAGGCCGCCGCCGCCGCAACGGCCGCCCAGGCCGCCGAGCAGGCCGCCCAGGCCGCGGCGGAGGCCGCCCGGCCGGACGCGGAGACCCAGCGGACCCTCGACGACGCCGCGGCCAAGCGCAAGGCCGCCGATGCCGCCAAGGCCGCCCTCGACCAGGCGCAACAGGGCATGCAGCAGGCGCAGGCCCGGGCCGCGGATGCCGCACAGAAACGGACGGACGCGGAAGCGCAGACGAAGGCCGCCGACCAGGCCCTGGCCGCCGCCAGGGACCGCGCGACCGCTGCCGCGGCCGCGGACCAGGCGGCCCGGAAGGCGGCCCTGGACCTCCTCCCGCTCGACACGGCAAGCCGCCAGGCCGCCGCCGACGCCGACGCCAAGCGCAAGGCCGCCAATGCCGCCAAGGCGGCCCTGGCCCCCCTGCAGCAGAAGCAGGAGCAGGCGGCGGTCCAGGCCAACAACGCCGCGCAGGCGCTGGCCCGGGCCGAGACGCGTAAGAAGTCGACCGAAGAGGGCCTGGCGAACCTCACGAAGCGGATCGCCTCGTCCAAGGAGACGCACGAGGCGGACGAACAGGCCGCCCAGGCGGCGGAAGCCGCGGCCGTCCCCTTGAAGGCGGAAGCGGAAAAGACGCGGGCGGCGCACGAGGAGGCCCTGAAGACCGCCGACGACCTGCGCGCCCGGTTCGAACAGGCCAAGACCCGGCTCTACCGGCGGGTCGCCGCCGGGCAGGTGACCGGTCTCATGGAGAGCCCCGACCCGCCCCGGCCCGCAAACCGGATCGATGCGATCGTCTTTGCGAAGCTGAAGGCGCTGGGCCTCCAGCCGGCCCTCTGCTCCGACGCGGTGTTCGTCCGTCGCGCCTACCTGGACATCACCGGCACGCTGCCGTCCGCGGAAGAGGCCAAGGCGTTTATCCGGAGCCCGGACACGAACAAGCGCGTCGCCCTGGTCGACCGCCTCCTCGCGCTGCCGGCGCACGCCGACTACTGGGCCATGCGATGGAGCGACATCCTGAAGGTCAAGGCGGAGTTCCCCGTGAAGGTCTGGCCCAACGCGGCGCAGGCGTACCACCGCTGGATCTGGGAGTCGATCGCCCGGAACATGCCGTACGACCGGTTCGCGCGGGAGCTGCTCACCGCCAGCGGGAGCAATTTCCGCGTCGGGCCGGTCAACTTCTACCGCGCCATCCAGGACAAGACGCCGGAGGGCCTCGCCTCGGCCGTGGGCCTGGCGCTGATGGGCACCCGGGTCCGGCTCTGGCCGCAGGACCGCCGCGCCGGCATGGCGGCCTTCTTCACGCAGGTCGGCTACAAGCCCACCAGCGAGTGGAAGGAGGAGATCGTCTTCTGGGACCCGCTCCGCTCGGTCACCGTGCCGGGGAGCACCGCGCCGGGCGTCGACGCCGTCGCCAAGGCGGTGACGGCCACCAACCGGATCCCGGGGGCGCTGGATAAGCCGCTGAGCGAAAACGGGCCCCTGGCGGCCGTCTTCCCGGACGGCGCCGCGACCACGGTCCCGCCGGACCGCGATCCGCGGGAGGCCTTCGCCGACTGGCTGATCCGGCCCGAGAATCCCTGGTTCACCCAAGCCGTCGTCAACCGCACCTGGGCGTGGGTGATGGGGCGCGGCATCATCCACGAGCCGGACGACATCCGGGACGACAACCCCCCCAGCAACCCGGAGCTCCTGGCCTGCCTGCAGCAGGAGCTCGTCTCCAGCGGCTACGACCTGCGGCACGTGAAGCGGCTGATCCTCACCTCGACCACGTACCAGTTCTCCTCGATCCCGCGGTTCACCACGCCGGACGCGGAGGCCCACTTCGCCGTCTACCCCTTGCGGCGCGTGGAGGCCGAGGTCCTGAACGACGCGCTGAACGCGATCACCGGCAGCACGGACCTGTACACCAGCGCCGTCCCGGAGCCGTTCACGTACATCCCCAAGGAGATGTCCGCGGTGGAGCTGGCCGACGGCAGCGTCACCAGCTCCTTCCTGACGCTGTTCGGCCGTTCCGCGCGGGCCACGGGGCTGGAAGGCGAGCGCGTCAGCGAGCTGGCCTCCACCCAGTGGCTGTACATGCTGAACTCGGCCGCCGTGCAGGGCAAGCTGCAGGGCGGCCCGAGACTCGCGGCGCTGCTCGCCTCGGGCGGGAAGCCGGAGGAGATCGCCGAGCAGCTCTACCTGACGATCCTCTCGCGGTTCCCGACGGAGGCCGACGTCCAGACCGCGGTGGACTACGTCAAGACCGGCGTGACGAAAGGGCGCGACGCCTGGATCGACCTGGCCTGGGCGCTGATCAACAGCCCCGAGTTCCTCTTGCGGCATTGAGGAGGACGGGCCGGGCGGCTCGGGAGGCGAACGGGGCGGCTCCCCGGCGCGAGGGGCCGGGGGCACGCGAAAGGAGGTCGGGACCATGGACGCGCACGCCGAAGGAGACGGACGGGAGCGGGTTTCCCGGCGCGAGGCCCTGCGGCGGGGCGCCTGGGGCGCGGCAGGCCTGGCCGCGGCCGGCGGCTTGGGCGCCCGCGCCTTCGCGGCCCCGCCCGAGAAGACGCCCCAGCAGAAGGCCGCCGAGGAGAAGGCCGCCCGGGACGACGCGGCCAGGACCAAGGCCCAGGCCAAGAAAGTCCGGGCCCAATCGGTCATCCAGATCTTCCTGTGGGGCGGCATGTCCCACAACGACGCCTGGGACCCCAAGCCCGGCACGGGGTACGACTACCTGGGCGAGTTCGACCGGGTCATCCCCACCAACGTGAAAGGGATCGAGCTCGGCGCGCTCTTCCCCGAGCTGGCCAAGCAGGCCGACAAGTACTCCCTGATCCGCAGCATGACGCACGGCAACAACGGCCACGAGACGGCGGCCTATCTCATGCAGACCGGCCACCTGCCCGGCGGTCGGCTGGCCTACCCCAGCGTCGGCGCCATCTTCACCTTCTTCAAGAAGGACCAGTACAAGGGGCTGGTCCCCCCCTACATCGTGATGCTCCAGGCCGCCGGACGGTTTTCCGAGGAGGGCTTCCTGGGCCCCGCCTACAAGCCCTTCGCCACGGGCGGCGACCCGAACGCGCCCCGCTTCGAGGTGGAGGGCATCGTCAACCGGGGCATCGACGACCGGCGGCAGAAGGCCCGTCGCGAGCTGGCCGACAAGACCAATCTCCTCGGCTACGGCCTGGCCGACGACCCGGAGATGGACGCCGCCGAAGCGTCCAAGAAACAGGCCTACGGACTGATCCTGGGCCGGGGAC
>CAYUME010000584.1:0-3872 GCA_964445475.1 uncultured Planctomycetia bacterium | reverse complement strand
CGACGCGGCCTCCCGGTGCTCGGCATCTGCTACGGGTGCCAGCTGCTCAACGTCGCGCGGGGGGGCAGCCTCGTCCAGGACATCCCCTCTCAATGTCCGGGTTGCATCCCCCACCGCCCGCCCCGGCGCGGGGAGCGACTCTTCCACGCCGTCCGCCTGCAACCGGGAAGCCTCCTCCGACACGTCCTGGGACGGTCTCCGCTCCCGGTGAACAGCCCCCACCACCAGGCCATCCGGACGGTGGGACGCGGCCTGAGGACGGTGGCCTGGGCGCCGGACGGGGTGATCGAGGGCGTGGAAGACCCCTCCCGCGCCTTCGTGCTCGGCGTGCAGTGGCACCCGGAGCGGCTGGCGGACCGGAGCGCGCACGCCCGGCTCTTCCGGTCGCTGGTGCGGGCGGCCCGGTAACAAACGAGACCCGAACCGCCGCCGCTCAGGGCCCCACGGGAGCGAACGGCGAGAGGCACGAGCCAGGGACCACGGTGATCTCCGTCCCGCCGGGGACCTTCCACCCCGCGGCGAAATGATCGCCCTGCTCCGCCTGTTTGTGAAGGGCCTCGACGTAATAGACCTTCCCCGCCTTCAGCGTCACCGGCGACGACGCCCCTGCGCTGGCGAAATCCCGCTGCCCGATCGCCTTGTCGACTTTGCAGAGCAGGACTTTGTTCTCGGGGTCGTCGTCGGTGCTGAGCCAGAGCTCGCCGGCATCGTCGCAGGTCACGGCGAAGACATACTCGCCGTCGGCGGGGGGATGCAGATACCCCCGGAGGCGCTGGCCGTACTTGCTTCCCATCTTGGAGGGGACCTCGAAGCTGGCGACCTGCGTCTTCATGGAGGGCGGACCTGCAAACTGGGTGTTGCCGGTGAGGTCCTTGACGGTCCCGCCCGGGATGTTCCGCCAGAACTCGCGGAGCAGACCGCCCATGGGGGCCATCGGGACCAGGCGATCGCCCTTCTTGAGCTTCGGCTGGTGGACCGGGCATGTCCCCGCGAAGGGATCCTCGGGCTTCGGCTTGAAGAGCGGCTTGTTCTTCAGCCACCATTCCTCGCACTCGGCATGATCCTTGCACTTCTGGCCGGTCAGCTTGTGGAAGGCGTCGAGGATCGCGGGGGAGATCGCGCGGTGCCGATCCTGCCCCTCGTTGCCGCCGCCGGCGATGTTGATGCCGCCCCCCTTCGACTCCTTCTCAAGCCGCTTGAGCAGGTCGAGGAGGGGCTCGACCACCGCGGCCGTGTTCATCTCCCCGAGGCCGTTGGCCGCGGCCACCGCCACCTTCGTGTCGCGATCCTTGAGATGGTCGAGGAGGATGGGGAGGCCGGACTCGTGTCCGACGGCGCCCAAGGCCGAGAGGATGCGCTCGAAAACGGACTCCATGTTCTTGTTCGCGGGGAGGGCGGCGCTGAGGGTCGCGGCGGCGAGGCGGTCTTTCCGGTAGACCCGGATGGTGGCGACGGCCTCCGAACGCGTCAGGGGGCCGCCGGCGCTGAGATAGGGCGCCACGGTGGCGATGATCTTCGCGTCCCGCTCGGCCCCGGCCAGGTGGAGGATGGCGGCAGCCTGGTCGTTGTCGGTCCGGGCGCCCCGCAGCGCCTTCTTGAATTCATCGATCGCCTTCTTGACGGCCTCGTCGTGCTCCTTCCGGGCTTCCCGCTCGGCTGCGGCCAGCGCCTTCCGTTCCTCGGCCGAGGGCTTTTCTTCGCCTCGCGCCGCGACGCCCAAGGCGGCACACCCCGCGAAGGCCAGGAGAAACGGACGTGCGCGCATGCAGTCACCTCATTTCTTCGGGTCGGGATCCGTCCGGAAGGTCCCCCGGTTCTTCTTCCACCAGGAATCCCACTCCTTGTGGGTGGCAAAGGACTGATACGTGATGTCCGCCAGGGCCCGCTGGACCGGATCCAGCAGATCCGCCTTCCGCTTGGCCTTCTCCTCCTCGACGGGATTGACGATCGCGGGGGCGCCCACGGACGGCGTGGGCTCCTCTTCGAGCTCCCGGAGCATCTTCAGGAGGGGATCGACGAACGACTTGTCCCGGAGACGGGCCGAGGCAATGATGGCGGCGCGCGCCACCGCGTTGTTCTTGTCGCGGAACAGGTCGAGGACCACGGGCACCAGCGAGCGGTCGCCGACCTCCCCCATGGCCTCGACGATCGGAACCACCAACTCGGGCTTCTTCTTGTTGGCGGACATCGCCACCACCAGCAGCCTGGCGGCATTCTTGTCGTTCAGGTAGGAGCCGATCACCTTGACGGCCTGCGTCTTCACGACATCCGTTTCGGCGCTCTGGAGCACCCGGGAGAGGCGGTCGAGCACTTTCTTGTCCTTGACCTGAGCGAGGTGATCCACCGCGGTCACCCGCACGCTCTCCTCTTTCGACTTGTACTCGACCTCGAAGACGTCCAGGACCCGCTTCACCGTCTCCGCCTGCGCCTTGCGCTCCTCCTCCGCACGGGCCTTCTCGTCGACCGCCTGTCCGCGGGCCGACGGGGCCGCCGCGAAGCCCCCCGCACAGCAGGCAACCAACGCGATGAAAAGCCGGGACGTCCTGTGGGCCATCATTTCATCCTCCCTCTTACACCGTCACCTGGGCTGTCCCCAAGGCGGCATGAAATTCCACGCGGGGCCGGGCGGCCTGTACCAGGCGACCGTCTCCGGCGACGGGCACGCAGGCACGGGCGTCCGGGCCGGCATCACGCACCACCAGGGGGAGAGCCCTCCCTGAATCACGCAGGACGAGGGAACGCGACGCGGGGCACGGCACCCGACCGCCAGGACATAGGCGCTCCCCGAGTCACCGGGCGCGACGACGCCGTCCCTCCGCTCGCGATCCCGCGAGGCCTCGCGTTCCAGGGCCTCCAGCCGCCGACGGGCATCCTCGAGCGCGATCTGAAGCCGCTCCGCCTCGGCACGGCGACGTGCCGACTCCCTTTCGGCCACCTCCGACGGCGTCCGCCAAGCCCCTTCGGACCACACGTAGCCCCGCGCGATCCAGATCTGGTCCTCGGTCATCCAGACGCCGTCGTGCCGCCGGTAGCCGAGCGCCTGCCGGGCTTCCGCCTGGTCCGGATCGTCGACCAGGACGCGTTCGTATTGTTCGCGGGCCGAGGCCGGCAGCCCCTGCTCCCGGCACCAGGCGGCCAGCCGCAGCCGCGCCCCGACCTCACCGACCGCGATCGCGGATTCCCGCTCCCGGTAGGTCTCCAGCGGAGAGCGCCGAGACGCGATCCCCGCCACCAGGTCCTCCGCCACCGTGATCGTCCCGGATTCCATCACGATACGGACCCGGCCCGGTTCGCGCCGGACGATGCCTTCCAGGGTGGAACCGCTGCGAAGCGTGACCACGTCCGCCGGGGACTCCGGGGGGACCAGCAGCAAAGGCATGATGACAAGAAGGCATCTGACCATGACCAGCCCTTTCCACCCGGTCCACGCACGACCGGTCCACCTGGCTCGGGGCTTTCCCCTCTGGTCCCCATTTCATTTTATGACCGTCGGGACCTCATTGCAACGTGATTCCCCGAGCAGGATCCCATTGACGAGGTTTCGAACCGGGTCTGCTATGTCACGACTCCGATGTATGGAAGGTTCCGGTAGCGGCCCGCCAGGTCAAGTCCGTACCCCACGACAAACCGGTCGGGAATCCGGAACCCGACGTAGTCGGGACGCGAGACGCGGCGTCTCCGGCCCCGCTTCCACAGGAGGGAACAGAGACGGAGGGAAGCGGGGTTCTTGGCTCGGACAAGTCCCCGGAGGCGCCGGGCGGTCAGTCCGGTGTCGACAATGTCCTCCAGCAGGATCACGTGCGCGCCGGCCACCGGCTGCGAAAGGTCCAGGTCGATCCGGACGGCACCGCTCGAGCACCGGGCGTTGCCGT
>CAYUME010000583.1:0-3882 GCA_964445475.1 uncultured Planctomycetia bacterium | reverse complement strand
GGTGATCACGCCCGAAAAGAAGTACCTGCTCTTCCCGGTCGACGACCGGGCCAAGGCGGTCCGCATCCTCCTCAAGCCCGAGGCCGGCGACGAGCTGCAGTTCACCCTGGGGCTCGGGGACCCGGAGCACGCGGACTTCTGGGGCGCGATCGACCTGTCGCCCTACGGAGGCAAGCCGATCGCGCTGGCGGCCCAGGGCGCTACCCAGGCCGGGTTCGACGCCAGCGTCCAGGGCGACGCGGTCCCCGGGCTGGACGGCCTCTACGACGAGCCGCTCCGCCCGCAGTTCCACTTCTCCCAGAAGGTCGGCTGGAACAACGACCCCAACGGCATGTGCTACGCCAACGGCGAGTACCACCTCTTCTTCCAGCACAATCCCTTCGGCTGGAAGTGGGGCAACATGACCTGGGGCCACGCCGTGAGCAAGGACCTCGTCCACTGGACGCAGCTGGAGAACGCCCTGCTGCCCGACCGCCTCGGGACGATGTACTCCGGCACCGGCGCCGTGGACAAGGCCAACACGGCCGGCTTCAAGACCGGCGACCGGGACGTGATCGTGGTGGCCTACACGTGCGCGGGCAAGTTCGGCTACCCCCCCGCCCCCTTCACGCAGGCGATCGCCTACAGCAACGACAACGGCCGGACGTTCGTCAAGTACAAGGACAACCCGGTCGTGAAGAACATCTCCGGCGGCAACGACCGCGACCCCAAGATCCTCTGGCACGAGCCCACCAAGAAGTGGGTCATGGTCCTCTACCTCGCCAACGGGAAGCGCTTCGGCTTCTTCACCTCGGACGACCTCAAGACGTGGAAGCAGGAGGGCGAAATGGAGGGCTTCCACGAGTGCCCCGAGCTGTTCGAGCTTCCCGTGGACGGGGACGACAGGAACACGCGCTGGGTGATCTTCGGCGCCGACGCCCAGTATTTCACCGGCCGATTCGACGGCAAGGCCTTCACGCCCGACCACGAACAGAAGCACCAGGTCCACTACGGGAAGTACTACGCCTCCCAGACCTTCAACCAGGCGCCGGACGGCCGCCGGATCCAGATCGGCTGGGCGCGGATCCCGATGGCCGGGATGCGCTTCAACCAGACGTTCTCGTTCCCCCACGAGCTCACGCTGCGCACGACCGCCGACGGCGTGCGCCTCTTCGCCAGGCCCGTCCGGGAGATCGCAATCCTCCACCAGAAGAGGCACGTGGCCGGGGCGCAGGACCTCCGGGACGGCGCGCCGGTGCGGGTGGCGGCCGCCGGGCGCCTCTTCGACATCCGGGCGACGTTCCGGGTCGGCGACGCCGCGTCCGTCGGGATCGACGTCGGCGGCACCCGGGTCGCCTGGGAGGGCGGCAAGCTCCTCGGCGCCCCGCTCGCGCCCGTCGACGGGACGATCGCGATGCAGCTTCTCGTGGACCGGCCCCTGATCGAAGTGTGCGGAAACGACGGCCGCGTCTTCATCACACAGGCCTTCACCAGCCGGGAGATCCAGGCGATCGAGGCTTTTGCGACCGGCAACGGCGCGAGGCTCGAACGCCTCGAGGTCTACGAGCTCGCGTCCATCTGGAAACAATAAAAAGGAGCAACCCATGCGGCGCGGAACGATCCTGGCGGCCGGGCTGGGCGTGACGATGGGGCTCGGGGCGGCTTCGGCGGCGCGGGCGGCGGACGACATCCTCGTCGCCGACTTCGAGGGCAAGGACTACGGCGAATGGAAAGCGGAAGGCGAGGCCTTCGGCCCCGGGCCGGCCCGCGGCCCCCTCCCGGGCCAGATGGACGTCGGCGGCTTCGAGGGCAAGGGGCTCGTCAACAGCTTATTCAAGGGCGACGGGTCGACCGGGACGCTGACCTCCCCCCCCTTCACGATCGCGCGCAGGCATATCAAGTTCCTCGTCGGAGGCGGCATGCACCCCGGCGAGACGTGCGTCAACCTCCTCGTCGACGGCAAGGTCGTCCGCACCGCCACCGGCCCGAACGACCGGCCCGGCGGCTCCGAGGAGCTCGACTGGACCGCGTGGGACGTCTCCGACCTCGCCGGGAAGTCGGCCGTCCTCCAGATCGTGGACAAGGCCACCGGCGGCTGGGGCCACGTCAACGTCGACCACATCGTCCAGACGGACGCCACGCTGGACATCCCGAAGCCGGCCGGCCAGCAGGAGAAGGAGTTCACGGTCGCGAACGCCTATCTCGTCATGCCGATCCAGAACAAGGCGCCGAAAAAGGGCGGCGGCCAGATCCAGCTCTTCATCGACGGCGTGGAGGTCCGCCGGTACGGCCTGAACCTGGCCCCCTCGGCCGAGCAGGCCGACTGGTACGCCTTCTTCACCATCCGGGATTACAAAGGCAGGAAAGCGCGGGTCGTGGCGACCAAGGCCTCGGAGGAAGGCTTCGCCCTGGTCCGGCCGTCCGACACCATCCCCGGCCAGGAGAATTTCTACCAGGAGCCCCACCGCCCCCAGTTCCACTTCACCCAGAAGGTCGGCTGGAACAACGACCCCAATGGCATGGTCTACCACGGCGGCAAATGGCATCTCTTCTTCCAGCACAATCCCGTGGCCCTCCCCTGGGGCAACATGACGTGGGGTCACGCGACCAGCAAGGATCTCGTCCACTGGACGCAGCACCCCGACAAGCTCTTCCCCAAGACCATGGCCAAAGGGGATTGCTTCTCCGGCGGGGCGACGGTGGACACGAACAACACCGCCGGCTGGGGGAAGGACGCGCTCGTGGCGTTCTTCACCGACACCGGCTGCGGCGAGTCGGTCGCCTACAGCACCGACGGCGGCGAGACCTTCACCTGCTACGAGAAGAACCCGGTCGTGAAGCACGGCGGCCGCGACCCGAAGGTGATCTGGTACGCGTACGACGGCAAGGACACACCGCTCAATGACACGGCCAAGGCGCTCGGCGGCCACTGGGTCATGGCCGTCTACGACGAGCACGAGAAGAAGCAGTGGATCGCCTTCCACGCGTCGACCGACCTCAAGGCCTGGGCGCTCCAGAGCCGCATCCAGGGCTGGTTCGAGTGCCCCGAGCTCTTCGAGCTCCCGATCGATCCGCCTTCGCCCACGGGCTCCGGCGGGACAGGCGGCGACGCGAAGGAGACGCGCTGGGTCGTCCTCGCGGCCGACGCGAAGTACGCCGTGGGCCGGTTCGACGGCCGGGCCTTCACCCCGGAGCACGAGGGCAAGCATCAGGGCCACGGGGGCCCCTACTACGCCTCCCAGACCTTCGACAGCTCGCCCGACGGCCGCCGGATCCAGATCGGCTGGGTGCGGGTGGACGCTCCCGGCCCCTACAACCAGCACTTCAGCTTCCCCCACCAGCTGACCCTGCGCCGGACGGAGGACGGCCTCCGCCTGTTCGCCCGGCCCGTCCGCGAGATCGAGACCCTGCGCGCGAAGAGCCACCAGGCCGGCGCGCAGGACCTCGCCGCGGACCGGGCCGTCGAGCTGCCGGTGGGCAGCGACCTGCTTGACGTGCGCCTCGCGGTCGAGGTCGGCACCGCCAAGGCGATCGAGCTCCGCGCCGCGGGCCGGACGATCACCTACGACGCGGGCGCCGGGAAGCTGAACGGCGCGCCGCTGAAGCCCGTCGACGGCCGGATCGCGTTGCAGGCCCTGTGCGACCGGTCGCTCACCGAGATCGCCGGCAATGACGGCCGCGTCTTCCTCACCGACAAGGGGCCCGCGAAGCAGGCCCCCGTGCCGGTCTCGGTGAAGGCCGTCGGCGGGAACGCCCGGCTCGTCCACCTCGAGGCCCACGAGCTGAAGTCGATCTGGACCCGGTGACGCTCCCCGCCCCAAGGGGCGGGGCTTCTAACAACAACCTCTCGTCACCCGCCGAAGCCATGCCCGTCATCGGAAGGTTGGCCCGGCCCGGCCCTTC